>QGUU01000668.1 GCA_003242525.1 Pseudomonadota bacterium
CCCCCCCTCACACGCGCTCCAAAAATCCTCTTACGGGTCGGGCCCTCCTCCCCCCCCCCCCGCCTGGCGAAGATAACGGGCTTTCCCCCGTTCGGGGTTAGGCTTGCCATCCTAATCCTCTATGCCTTCGCGTCCGCTGACCGCCATCATGGTTCCTGTCATGGTGGCGATGAGTTGGGCCTCGCCTTCGGCGCCGTAGGCATAGGCCTGACCGTCGGCGACGATGATCGTGCGGCCGGGCTTTGTTACGGTCCCGCGGAACAGAAAGCGCTCTCCGCGACCAGGCGACAGCAGATTGACCTTGAACTCGATGGTAAGCACACCGGTATTGTCGGGCATCAGGGAGAGGGCCGCATATCCGCAAGCGGAGTCCAGCGCCGTTGAAATGACGCCCGCATGGAGGAAGCCGTGCTGCTGCGTCAGCTCGGCCGAGTAGGGCATCTCGATTTCGATGATGCCTGGCGTCACCAGGGTCAGTTCGGCGCCGATCGCCGCCATGACCTTCTGGCGGGCGAAGGAGGCCCTCACGCGGTTTTCATAGTCAGCGGATGGTTTGGTCGTAGCTGTCATGTTTTTTCGGGCCCGGAAAGGCAACATATTGCAAAGCGGAGCAGGGCAGGCAATGACGATGTTGCGGTGCAGCAACCAGCCGGTCCCGTCAGCTCGTCTTGCGCAAGGCTGAAAAAAAGAAGCCATCGGTGCCGCTTCGTGCCGGCGAAAGCGTAATGCCTCGATCTTCGTCGATATGGGCAGAGCCGGAATGGCCCGGAAAATGTTTCTCCCACAGCGCCCTGTGGTCGACGGACTGGAACGACGGAACCCTTTCACGGAAAGCCGTTATCTGGCCGCCATTCTCGGGCTCGAATACGGAGCAGGTGATGTAGGCCAGCAGCCCGCCCGGCTTCACAAAAGCGCTTGCGGCATCGAGTATCGACGCCTGTTCTGCCACGCGCGCCTCGAGCTGTCGGGCAGTGAGCCGCCATTTGGAATCCGGCCTTCGCCGCCATGTTCCCGACCCGGTGCATGGCGCATCCACGAGCACGATGTCCATGTTTCCGACAAGCGGCGCAAGCTCCCCCGGTTTTGCTGCAATCTGTATATTGCGGCAGTTACAACGTCGGATTCGCTCGAAGATTGGAGCCAGCCTCTGCTTTTCCGCATCATGCGCAAAGATCTGGCCGCGGTTGTCCATCGCGGCAGATAAGGCCAGTGCCTTGCCGCCTGCACCGGCGCAATAGTCCAGTACCTGCATGCCGGGCAGGGCGCCGGTGAGCGCGGCGACGATCTGCGAGCCTTCGTCCTGAACTTCGAACCAGCCCTTGCGGAAGGACGGCTCTGCCTGCACGTTTGGGTGGCGCCCCTCGCCGCGGATAGGCGGAATGCGTATGCCAACAGGCGACATTTCCGTGCTCCGGGCGTCAATTCCGTCGAGTTCGGCCAGCACTTTCTCGCGCGTTGCCTTGAGGGTGTTGACCCTGAGGTCAAGAGGCGGTCGCGCAGCAAGAGCTGCACCTTCAACTGCCCAACCGTCCCCGAACGCCTTTTCGAGCAGCGGAGCGCACCAGTCGGGGCAATCGGCCTGCACTGCGGCGGGCGCGTCCGCTATGCTTCGCCGCGCGGCGGCA
>QGUU01000184.1 GCA_003242525.1 Pseudomonadota bacterium
GAGGTGACGCTCCCGGCAGGGTCCATACTGGATCTGAGCCCCAATCCACCCTGGACCTGCTCGCCAGCGACGAGTCCGATCCGCTGCACGCATCCGGTTACGACGCTGGCGCCGGGTGGCTCTCTTGACCTAAGGCTAGGTTTCATGCCCGCCGCAGGCTGGCAAGGCAGTCATTTCGCCAATTGCGCGCGGTTCGACTACAAAGCCAGCCGCAAGCCCATATTCGGTCGTACTGACAACGACAGGGCATGTGCGCGCATTCCGGTCTGCAAGAAGGGGGACAATCGCCGCCTCTGCAACACGCCGGACGGGGGCAAGGTCGACCTGATTCTCCAGAAGCGTGCCCGCCCCGCTGTCTGCACGGCCGATGGCAGATGCACCTTCGTCATCGACATAATCAACAATGGGACGGACACCTACAGCGGGCCGCTCGTCGTAACGGACGGCTATCCACTCGGTGCGCCTGCGTCCATCATCCCGTCGCCGTCCTGGTCCTGCGCGCCGGATGGTTCCGGTCGCTTCCGCTGCGAAAATCCGGGCGTCGTATTGGTGCCGGGAGCATCCACCGCTCTTCGCGTTACAGCCACCATGCCTGCCGGATACGACAGGGAAAAGGTGACGAACTGCGCCGAACTCCGAGCCATCCCCGGCGAGACGATGACGGTAAACAACAGTGCCTGCGCCAGCGCGCGCTTGCCGCGCAAGAATCCCGGTCAGCCGGCGCTGCGCATTACCAAGACCTGCGATCCGGCAGCAGCGAATGCTCCCACGGTGTCCTGCCGCATAACGGTCAGCAATCTGGGCTCGGCTCAGCCTCTGGGGCCAGTTCGCGTCGTCGATGTCGCGAAAGCGATCGGGTCAAGCGCGCCCGTGCAGATCAATGCCGTTTTGCCTGACGGGCCCGAATGGGCCTGCGATGAAGTACCTGCCACGGAACTAGCATGCCGTATTCCCGGCGATGCCATGGCGCCCGGCGCCACCCGTCACTTCGACGTGACATTGACCGGGCAGGGGCGGTTCGAGAATTGTGCCCGTGGGTTCCACGGTCCGGCACCGGGGGACGACATCGTTCATCGCATCGGACAGGCCTGCGCCAAGGGCGGAGCCATCTCGCCGATTCGTGTCGAAAAGACCGGCGATAGCGAGTGCAAGGTCGGCCAGCCGTGCAATTTCCGCATCACCGTCACCAATGAAAGCGATTCCGCGTTCTCTGCGCCCATGCGCTTCGGCGACGCCATCGGCATTGATGGCATCGGGCGCCTGGAAGGTCTGGCCATCCGTGATCTGTCTCCTGCCCTCGGATGTCCGGAAGCGCCGCAGACGCTTCCTCTGTCCTGCGTGGCTGCACTGGAACTGGGAGCGCGCGAGAGCCGTACCTATTCGATGACCGTGGTGTTGCCGGAAAGCGCTGCGCCCTCGGGATCGGATGGAAAGGCAAGCGGACAGAATTGTATCGGCGTGGTCTCACCCGATACGCCGGTGCGTGGCGGTGCGGGCGCTGGGGGTGCAGGCGAAGGCAGCAATGCCCATGCCTGCCACCGTTTCACCGTAGCGAAAGAGACGAAGCAGGAATGCTCCAAGGGCTTCGTCATGAATGCCCAGGGCAATTGCGTTTGCCCGCAAGGCAGCAGCTTTCGCAACGGTCGCTGCGTGCCGCAGGAGCCGCCAAAACCGACCAAGCCGAAGAAACCCCGTGAATGCGTGTTGCTGAAGGGTCAGGTACGCACGGCGTCCGGCCAGTGCGTCTGCCCGCGCGGAACCGAACTGGTAAACGGCGCCTGCATGAAGATCGTTCAGGAGCCGCCGGTGCGTGCCTGTAAGCTCCTTCCAGGCCAGATACGAACGCGAGACGGAAGATGTGTCTGTCCGCGCGGTACGGAGCTCAGGGGCAATCGCTGCCGGCCGGTCAGGACGGTCGAGGTCTGCAAGATACGCGGGCAGGTCCATGACAAGCAGGGCCGGTGCGTATGTCCGCGCGGCACAAACGCCATTCGCGGTGCTTGCCGCCCGACACAGGTCGAGCAATGCCCGCCAGGTACGGTGCTCAAGGGAAAGCGTTGCGTTCCCGTTCAGCGCAGCTGCCCACCGGGAATGATCGGCGAGTATCCAGATTGCTTCCGCAGGCGCGAGCCGCAGATCCGGATCGATCCCGGCCTGTTCCTGGACGTGATCCCGCGAGACCGCACGCGGCCCCAGCGCACGCCCCGCCAGGATCGTCCGACAAGGATCATTCCGGGCACGAATTTCTGACGCCCGCGCGCAGGGCTCTTGCGGACCACCGGCATTCCACGGATTTCGGCGCAATACCTGTCGACAAGCCGCATCATGGCGGCTAGGGCGGAAGCATCGAAGGGAGCGCAGGCGAATGGCCGACAAGACACTTATTGCACCGTCCGTACTGGCGTCGGATTTTTCCAGGCTTGGCGACGAGGTCGAGGCGGTTGCCGCCGCTGGCGCGGACTGGATTCATCTCGATGTCATGGACGGGCATTTCGTGCCCAACATCACCTTCGGGCCCCCTGTCATCAAGGCAATCCGCAATCGGACTGACAAGTTCTTCGACTGTCACCTCATGATCGCGCCGGCAGATCCCTATCTTGCCGCCTTCGCCGAAGCGGGCTGCGATGGCATGACGGTGCATGCGGAAGCGGGGCCTCATCTTGACCGTTCGCTGCAGACGATCCGTAACCTTGGGAAGAAGGCGGGCGTTTCGATCAATCCGGCCACCCCGGAATCGGCAATTGAATATGTCCTGGACCGGCTCGACCTGATCCTGGTGATGTCAGTGAATCCCGGTTTCGGCGGTCAGGCCTTCATCCCGGCGGTCGTGGAAAAGATCAGGCGCATCAAGGCCCTTGTCGGCAGCCGTCCGATTCACATCCAGGTCGATGGCGGTATTACCGAGGAAACCGCGCCCCTCGTTACGGCGGCCGGAGCGGACGTGCTGGTCGCCGGGGCGGCAATCTTCAAGGGCGACAGTGTCGACGCCTATCGCCAAACGATCGAGGCGATCCGCAACGCCGGAAATGCCGCTGCATAAACGTCGGTCGCCGTCCACTCAGCGGAAAAATATCAGGCTGGACACCACGAAGGTCGGAATCAGCACCACGCCCGACCAGGCCATGTAACCAAAGAAGCTCGGCATGCGCACGCCTTGGTGGCGGGCAATGGCATAGACCATGAAATTAGGGGCGTTGCCGATATAGGTGTTGGCGCCCATGAACACCGCGCCGGCCGAAATCGCGGCGAGGGTAGAGGCCATCTCGGTCATGAGATGCGCGGGGTCGCCTCCGGCAAGCTCGAAGAAGACCAGATAGGTTGGGGCATTGTCCAGGAAGGACGACAGCACGCCCGTCAGCCAGAAATAGGCAAGATCGTTGGGCTGCCCGTCGGGCCGGGTCACCAGTGCAACCAACGGGGCGAGTGCTCCCTGCGAGCCCGCCTGCAGGATCGCCACCACAGGAACGATGCATATGAAGATGGCAACGAAAAGTTTCGCCACCTCCTTGATCGGTCCCCAGTTGAATCCGTTCGCAGCGCGATACTCCTTGCGCGTCAAGGCAAGCGACAGCAGGGCAAGCGCAATGATTACGACGTCGCGCACCAGATTCTGCAGTTCCACGGCCACGCCCATTATCGTGAGAGAGACGCCGGGCTTCCAGTAGGCGGACATGAGGATTGCCCCGATGACGCCAGCCAGCAGCGGCAGGTTGGCCAGCCCCCGCAGTCGCACCCTGGAATCCGGCGTCGGGTCCTTCATCTTCCGCAGTCCGCCCTCGCGGCGGTGAAGAACGATGTCCATGCAGAGGAAGACGAACAGCACTACGCCGCCCACAAACAGCGTGTCCGGAAACAGGTGGGTGGTTGTCCAGAAGAAGTCGACGCCGCGAAGGAAACCGACGAAGAGCGGCGGATCGCCCAACGGCGTGAGCGAGCCTCCTATGTTCGAGACGAGGAAGATGAAGAACACCACGACATGCGCATTGAAGGGCCGGTTGTCGTTGGCCCGGATCAGCGGCCGGATCATGATCATCGAGGCACCGGTGGTCCCCACGACGGAGGCAAGCAGCGTGCCGACCAGCAGGAGTGCGGCGTTGGTCAGCGGCGTGCCGTGAATGTTGCCGGCGACCAGAATGCCGCCGGCAATGGTGAACAGCGCGAACAGCAGGATGATGAAAGACATGTATTCGGTAAGCAGCGTGTGCAGCACCGCCGTGCCGGCAATTGCAGGCCCGTGAAAAGCCGCGAGCGGCAGCACGACCAGCGCTGCCCACAGGGCGACGATCTTACCATAGTGGTGTTCCCAGAAATGCGGAAACAGCAGGGGGCCGGTGGCGATCGAAAGAAGCAGGCCGGCAAAGGGCAGCGCCCAGAGCAGCGACATGCTGGTGCCGGGCAGATGCGCGGCTTCGGAGGCAAGAGCGGGGCTGGCCGTCAGCCCCATGAACAGGGCCGCAGCAAGAAACTTCGTCATATGCCCTCGGTCCTCTATTGCCCGGCGCCGCGACGGGTCATGTCAACCGGGCGCCCGCCTCGCGCATCCTGCCCACCATTGCTTCCACGGAACCGTCGAGATTGATGCCGCGGCATGCGTCGAGGCGCACCGTCACGGCGAAACCTTGCTCGATTGCGTCGAGTGCCGAATAGGCGACGCAGAAATCGGTGGCAAGGCCGCACAAGGTGATTTCCCTGATCCCTCGCTCCCGCAGGTAACCCGCCAGCCCCGTCGGCGTGCGGTGGTCGTTCTCGAAGAAGGCGGAATAGCTGTCGATATCGTGACGGAATCCTTTCCGGATCACGAGCTCGGCCTTGGCCCAGGCCAGGCCGGGATGAAAGTCGGAGCCGATGCTGCCCTGGATGCAATGGTCCGGCCACAGCGTTTGCGGGCCATAAGGCATGTCAATGCTTTGAAAAGCCTGCTTGCCGGCATGGCTGGAGGCAAAGCTGGAGTGTCCGGCAGGATGCCAGTCCTGTGTCATGATCACATGGTCGAAATTGCGGATCAGGTCGTTGACCAGCGGAACGATCTCGTCCCCGCCTTCCACTGCCAGGGCTCCACCGGGACAGAAGTCGTTCTGCAGGTCAATCACGATCAGGGCCTGTTCGCTCATCTGCCTTTCCATTTCCGTTGCGGGCGTGGCGGGAGCGCCCGGGGACACTTTCCCACGAGGGCCCCGGGTGACACCCTTCTGGCCGGGAGAAGCCGCGAAAAACCGCTTTGACAATCTCCGCCGGCTTGTTATCATTTGCATACGAATGAATTTGAACGGCTGCGAGCATGGCGAGGCCTGCCGTGAATGTCGTTCGGCGGGGAGCACCGGGAAGGCCAGCGTGACGCGTTACGCCAAACCCACCAGCCTCGACGAGGCGCTTGCCCTGCTTGGCGATGCGCCGTGGCGCATCTTGGCCGGCGGCACGGATTTTTATCCGTCGCTCGGCAACCGTCCCGTCAGGGAAAACATGCTGGACATCAACGGACTGGATGAGCTCCGTGGCATCACCGCCAGCGCCAGCCATTGGCGCATCGGCGCACGCACCACCTGGACCGACATGGTTCAGGAGGAACTCCCGGCGGCCTTCGATGCGCTGAAGCAGGCTGCGCGAGAGGTCGGTTCGGTGCAGATACAGAATGTTGCCACTGTCGCCGGCAATATCTGCAACGCATCTCCCGCCGCAGACGGCGTGCCTGCCCTGCTGGTGC
>QGUU01000669.1 GCA_003242525.1 Pseudomonadota bacterium
GCATCCCTATTTCACGACGCCCTATCCGAAGTCCCTCGACCGTTTCTCCTTCACTGCCGCCATGGCGGAGGGGCTGAGCGATGCGGATGGGGCCGCGACGCTCACCGCCTTTACTGCCGCGGCCGTGGGCAAGGCCCTGGACCTTCTTCCGCGCCGCCCCCGCAAGCTGTTCGTAAGTGGCGGAGGGCGTCGCAATCCGACTCTCATGGCAATGATCCGGCAGCGCGCAGGCGTCGAGGCGGTGTCGGCGGACGAGCTCGGCTGGCGGGGCGATGCGGTGGAGGCCGAATGCTTCGCCTTCCTGGCGGTGCGCACGCTACGCGGACTGCCCATCAGTTTTCCAAGCACGACGGGCGTGCCGCGTCCCCTGCAGGGCGGAAGGGTCGCGGGTCAGGTCGCGGCAGCACCATCGGGCTGACCCGCCCGCTGTGTTGCGAAAGGTCAGTCGGCCGGCGGGATGACGCCCTTGCGGAAGGCAAAGCAGCCGTAGAACCTGCGCTCATCCGTCTGGATGACGCAGTAGGCGTTCTTTGCCCGCTCATAGAAGGCGAAGCGCTCAATGCCGATCATCGGCCAGTGGCGACCTTCGGCAGCGTCGATCTCCTTCTGGACCTCGTGCTGCACAGGCGCGATCTCGCCTGGTTTGCCGACGATCTCCATGCGGGCGGCAGCGTCGTCGACGAAACTGTCTAGCGGATAGAGCGAGAGAACGGCCCTGACCACGACAGGAGCGGGGGCATCAATGCGCAGCGGCCTGCCGACGACCGTTTTCCGCGCCACGGAATCGGCCGGGAAATTCGTATCGGCGATAATGAGGTCGTCACCGTGCCCCATGGCCGCCAGGGCGTGAAGGACCTCCGCATTGAGAAGCGGATCGATTCCCTTGAGCATGTCATTCCCTCCACTTTCTGCAAAACCGAAAGGCTGCCGGGGAGATGAGCCATTCGGGACGACCGCCGCAAGACCCAATGGTCACGTTACGGCCAATTCTTCAGTCGATGCGCCAGACGGTCGTGCGCTTGACCTCTGTGTCCTCAAGTGCGCGGGTCACCGCCACCTCGTAGACGGCAAGCCTTTCAAGCCCTTCCTTCGGCAGATAGGCGCGGCCGGGATCGCCGGCCAGGACAGTGGCGCCGCGCGCCTTGAGTTGCGTAAACCATGGCACCAGCCGGTCGGCCAGCGGCTTTTCGTAGAAAACGTCGCCTGCCAGCACAACATCCCAGCCCTCGTCCTGGCCGATCAGATCCTTTCTGGTAAAGGCAATCGTCGTGTCATTCGCTTCGGCATTGAGCCGGATCGCCGCTTCGCAGAAAGGATCGATGTCGGCTGCGAGCACATCGGCCGCGCCCGCTTTCGCGGCAGCGATGGCAACGAGCCCGGAGCCCGACGCGAAATCGAGAACGCTCTTGCCGCGTACGGTTTCGGGATGATCGAGCAGGTAGCGCGCCAGGCCCTGCCCGCCTGCCCAGGCGAAAGCCCAGAAGGGCGGTGGAAGGCCGATTTCGGCCAGTTCCTCTTCCGTACGAAGCCAAAGATCATGGGCTTCGTCTGCGAGGCGAAGCCGGATCTCCGGCACGTGTGGCGGCGCCATCAGTGCCGTATTATCTAGAATGAAC
>QGUU01000185.1 GCA_003242525.1 Pseudomonadota bacterium
CAAACAGCCACCATAAGCCGGCCTGCTCGAGCAGCGTCGCATCCGAGATTTCGCACCCTTCCAGCAGCACCGCTTCTGCGCTCCAGCGGTCCGGAAAGCGCGCCGCACGATAGAGCGTGAGACGGCCACCCGAACTCGCTTCCGGTAGCATCCATGTTTCGCCGCGCCAGTCGAAAAGCTGCGGATAGGAGAGATGGTAAGGCTCCTCGAGGATAGGCTCGGGCGCGAGCGCGGCCTTCTCCCCCGCCAGCCGAACAACCGAAATGACGGCCTTTCCGGTTGCGTGCGGATAGTCTTCAACGAAGATGAAATCGTCATCGCCGCGGCGATACGGGAACGGATCGGCGTAGAAACGTTCGCCAGTGTCCGGCACCTGCAACCAACCCTTGCCGAGCCGGCCGGTCTCGGCGACGCCTGGCCCGTCAGTATAGCGGAAGCCCACTCTCCAGTGCGCGTGGCGGTAGCGCGCCCGGCGCAAGGCTTCACGACCGAGGCGCGGCAGGGCCTGACCTGCATAGGTCGCCACGAAGCGTGCGAAGGACGGGTTTGCCCGGCGCGCCGACATGGCTCCCATTTCCGTGCCCCGCTCCCCAGCCAGCACACGCCCGACCGAAGCGAGCACCAGTGTGACCGCGCGCGCCAGAACGTCATCCGTGCCGAGCGCCGTCGATTCAGGCCTGTCGACCATCGGTGCCGCATGGCCGATGAGCCTCGTGCCGTTCAGCACGGCCGTTATGTCCGGCAGTCTGCCGGCCGCGAGCGCCACCGGCACTGCGGCGTCTGAAATGCTGCCATCGAACAGAAGCGTCAATGTGGGGACATCCGATGCAGCCTCGACCGACCCCGTCAGATCGATACGAAGCTGCGGCGGCCGCCCGCGTGGTGTTTCCTCGATTTGACCAACCGGCCCTGCCAATCCCAGCCCGCGCCGGCGAAAGAGTTTCCGTTCACATCCGAGCAGCGGCAGGATTGCGGCGGGCCAACGGAACGCGCCGCGCCCGTGCAGGACCGAAACATCGTAGCCCGCGCCGGACAGACGCTCGACCAGCAACCTATGCCAGGCACGCAACCCTGGCGATGGAACGATCACATCAATGGCAGACAGATCTCGATCTCCCTTTTCGACATCCGTAAGCGATTTTGCCCAACAACCGGTTACCGGCCGAATGGCGCCATGACTGCGGATCGGGAATATAGGCCGCTTCGGCTGCGGTAAACCACGTTCCCAACATCCGTTTGACTTGGGGGAGCGTCCGGCACAGATCAATCAGGGCTGGCGTGCAGCCTTGCCGGATTGCCATGTTTGAAGTTGCCATTCAAAACTCGTTCGATTTCCAGGCGCAGGAATATGCTGCCCTTTTCGAGGGGTCGGCGGCGACGGTCTTCCAGCACCCCCGGTGGCTTTCCGCAGTCTATGGCAAGCTTTGTCCAGCGAATGCGGCCGAGCCGCTCATCATCGTCGTCCGTTCCGCGGCAGACGGCAGGCTGGTGATGGTGCTGCCGCTCGTGCGCCGCCGCTATGCATTCCTGCGCGTGGTGGAGTTCGCGGATCTGTGCGTTTCCGACTATGTGTCGCCGGTGACCGATGCGCAAAGCTTTGCGGCAATTCTTGCCGACAAGGAGTGCGTGGCGCACATACGCCGGCTGATAAAACCCTATGACATCATCAGGATCGGCAAGCTGGCGGATCAGTCGCTGCCGCTGGAACGCCTCTTCGGCACGAAACGCGATGGCATGGGCTTCAACGCCTATGCGGCGCCGCTTGACGAAAGCTTCCCGCAATGGCGCGAAAGGCGGCTGGCGAAATCCTACCGCAAGGAACTGGACAAGAAATCCCGGCAGTTGCATCGCAAGGGTGCCGTACGTTTCGAATGCGCCGGCGACCCGGCCTCCATCCGCGCCGTTTTCGAAGCGATGAAGACATATCGCGGCCTGCGTTTCGGAGGGCCTGAACAGGGCGGTGACCTGTTGCAGGCGAAGGCTTATTTCGACTTCTATCTCGGCCTGGCGCTGGAGGGCCGAAACGATTTTACCCGAACCTATGGGCTATGGCTGGACGACCGGCTGATTGCGGGCGTGTTCGGTCTCTCCCACAGGAATACCTCGTTCCTGATCGTCATGGGCGGCTTCGATTTCAAGAATTTCGGAAAGCAGTCCGTCGGCAACCTCATTTACGAACAGGTGGCGAGCGACTGTATCGAAAGGGGCGAAAAGTTCCTGGACTTCACCATAGGCGACGAGCCCTACAAGCTGACCTTCGGAGCAAGACCGACGCCGATGGCGCGCATCACGCGGACAGGAAGCGTGCTGGGCTTTGCCGCCAACATGCTGGCGGAAAGCATGCCCGGCGCAAGACGCCTTGCCAGGCGCCTGGCGCACGTGCCGTCGGACAAGCTCCCCCAATCGCCGGTCCACCCGCCAAAGGCAGGGACATGTGAACCGAACGCGACTGTACCCGAAACCACGGCATAGCACAGACCGCCTCCAGAAGGCTGCACGACAAGGTTAAGGGCTGGACCTTGGGCGAGCCATCATGCGGGCCGGCCGGCCAGTTGGCGCAGTCTGGCCTTTGCGTTGGGCGAAACCGCCTCGATCCGGTCCAGCGCGCGCCGACGGATGAGCTGAAGCGTGCGGCGGACGCGCCATGCAGGGCTGGTCGCGACGGTCAGCTTGCGGCGGTAATGCGCCAGCTCCAGCGCGCTCGCATCCGATGCCCGCTTGCGTGGATCGTCATAGTAGGCCGCAATCTTTTCGGTTGCCATGCCGGGTGTCGCCAGCCATCGCGGCGCATGAACCAGGCAAAGCTGCTCAATGTCGGTCATCAGCCGGCTCACACCGGTTCCGGCGGCAGGACAGGATGTCTGATAGGCGTCACCGACCAGGACTACGCCCGGCTGCCGGCAGTTACGGGCCACGGAGAGGTCCATGAGCCAGTTCTGCACCCGCCCTACCACCTCGAAATCGCCCAGTATCGGGACCAGGCCCGGGAGAGTGGCAGCCAGCGTCTGTGTCGGCCTTTCGCGGAGCGCCCTTACCCACGGGTCGCGATGGTCGCGGAAAGTGAAAAGATTGGCTCGCATGCCCCCGGCAGTGGGGAAAAGGCTCAGATAATCGATGCCGTCCGATACCCGTTCGCCATAATAGGTGACTGCAGGGTGATTGAACCGAGCCGATCCTGCGGGGACCAGATTGAACCCGAAGGAAAGCGACTGGCGCGGATGGATCGTTTGCCGCTCAATGCCGAGCGAGCGACGCAGAACATCACCCATGCCCGTAGCCAGGACGACCAGCCGTGCGGTTATGGTAGCCCCTTCAAGCAGCATGACTTTCTGGCGCGCGGCACTTGTGCGCAAATCAGTTACGCGGCCGACAATGAAATCCACGTTCCCAGGCAGTTGCGCCCGCATTGCCTCAACGAAAGCGCTGTAGGAAAAACCGAAATGCGGCGCGTGTGTCCGGTCGAGTACACGCCCACGGCGCGCATTGACGATGTCGGTGAAAGGCGTTGATGCCGTGGCGACCGCTTCGAGGAGGCCGAGTCGCTGAAAGCGCGAGACGAGCTCACCGCCGATCTTTTCGACCCGAAACTCGTCCGGGCAGTTCGCATTCCGATCGATCAGGGCGACGCTGTAACCGGCCTTGCCCAAAATTATCGCTGCCAGCGTGCCGCTGATCCCCGCGCCGACCACAGCGACGTCATAGCACACTCCAACTGTTTCTTCTTTCGCGGCCATCATTCGGAATATCTGAGAATGACGTACAGGGCGCGCGGGTTGGTCGTCAGGTAGCGCCAGAAGAGGCGCCTTGGCTCGAGCAGCATGCGCCACAACCATTCGAAGCCGGCCCGCTGCATCCAGCGCGGCGCGCGCCTGTTCTTGCCCGAAAGAAAATTGAAGAGACCGCCCGAGGTCTTGATGAGGCCGACATTCGGAAGCCGGTCGGCATAGTCGCGTACGAATTTCTGCTCCAGCGGTACACCCAGGCCCAACCACAATATGTCAGGGGCGAGCCGGTTTATCTCCACAAGCTTTGCCTCCAACGCGGCGCCGGTCAGGTAGCCGTGGCTGTGGCCGACGACCTCGAGCCGCGGATAGGCGGCGCGCACGGCAGCGACCGCCCTGTGGTTCTCCGCCTCATCGGCGCCCAACATGTAGAATGTTGTGCCTCGTTCCTGTGCCAGGCGCGCGACATCGTGGAAAAGGTCGGTTGTGGCCACCCGCTCGGGCAGCGGTCTGCGGCAAAGCAGGCGCGAAGCCAGCACAAGAGGCTGCCCATCGGCGAGAATCTGGTCCGCTGTCGAGAAAAGCTCCGCAACGGACGCGTCCATATGCGAGCGGGCGATGACCTCGCCGTTTATCGACGTGAAAAAATAAGGGCGCCCACGCCTTGTGGACGCTGCCTCGATCATCGTCTGCGCGGCTGCCTGCCGGTCCAGCACCGCCACGCTGAAGCCGCCAATGATGACGCTCTCCGCTTCAGGCAGGACATTGCGGGCCAGCATCATAGCGGACCCCCCGCCGGGTAATCGGGAACAAATCGAGTCCCGTTAATAAGGAAGATTTCAAGGAAGAATTTGCGAAGCATATCCGAGATCCGTCTAGCTCGATTTATCTAAGCAAAACGATCCCGTCTGTTAAGCTTCTTCCTAATCATAGGTTAATCAATCTAATTTTATTAAAATTCTACTGTTTTCCCTGCAACCCCATGCATCACAAGGCTTGAAAACCATCTTCATATGAAACGGAATTTCCACAACATTCCCATAATGAAACAAATACTGTTTCATTTTGGGAATGATGCGATCAGTGGGCGCGGATTAGCTCGGCCGCCTTTTCGGCGATCATCAGCGTCGGCGAATTGGTGTTGCCGGAGGTGATGACGGGCATGACGGACGCATCGGCGATGCGCAGGCGATCCACCCCCCGGACGCGCAACTGCGGATCAACGACCGAATCCGGATCGGCGCCCATACGGCAGGTACCCACAGGATGGAAGATCGTCGTGCCGATCTCTCCGGCAGCGCGGATCAGATCGTCCTCGGTCGTATAATCAGGCCCGGGCTTGAACTCCTGCGGCTTGTAGGGACGCAAGGGCTCCTGGGCGGCAATCTTTCGCGTCAGGCGAATGGAATCTGCCGCAATGTGACGGTCAGCTTCGGCAGCGAGATAATTTGGCTGGATCGTCGGCTGGCGGCGGAAGTCGCCTGAGACGGCGTGAACCCAGCCACGGCTCTGCGGCCTCAGATTGCATACGCTCGCGGTAAATGCCGGAAAAGGGTGTACGGCATCGCCGAACTTTTCCAGGCTCAAGGGCTGGATATGATACTGCAGGTTCGGCGTTTCGAAATCGGGCGAAGAGCGGGTGAAAATGCCAAGCTGGCTCGGCGCCATTGCCATCGGCCCGGATCTTTTGAGCATGTATTCCAGCCCGATCGCCATCTTGCCAAGCAGGCGGCTTGCCTGCTCGTTCAGCGTGCGAATGCCGGAAACCTTGAAGGCCAGCCTGAGCTGCAGATGATCCTGCAGGTTCTCGCCGACCTGGCTGCGTTCCACCGCCACGGGGATACCGGCCTTCTGGAGCACGGGGCCGGGTCCAATGCCCGAGAGTTCCAGAATATGGGGCGAGCCGACCGAACCGGCCGCAAGCACGATCTCGCGC
>QGUU01000186.1 GCA_003242525.1 Pseudomonadota bacterium
ACGAAGGCGTGGCCAACAACGTTACCCAAACCTCCGGCTCGATCGGCTATGTCGAATACGCCTATGCCAAGCAGAACGCCCTTGCCCATGCGGACATGATCAACAAGGAAGGCCAGACGGTCGAACCGACGGCGGCATCCTTCTCCGCCGCCGCCGCGAACGCCGACTGGTCGTCGCAGCCCGGCTACGGCGTTATCCTCGCCAACCAGCCCGGCGCCGAATCCTGGCCGATGACCTCCGCCACCTGGATCCTGGTCTACAAGAATCCTGACGACCAGACGGCAACCGCCGAGGCGCTCAAGTTCTTCTCCTGGTGCTACGAGAAGGGTGACGCGATGGCGGCCGAACTCGACTACGTGCCGATGCCCGACGTCGTGGTCGAAAGCGTCGAAAGGATGTGGAGCACGGACATAGTGGGCTCCGACGGCAAGCCGATCTTTTCGGCAATGTGAGTGGAAGCGGGAAGGCGCGGCAACGCGCCTTCCACTTCCCCGGGGCGCGAGGATCCATGAACGCCATATATGAAGCCATACCGGCGAGAATCGCTGGGCGGCGCGCGGCAGCCGTCCGGCGCTTCGCACTTGCGGATGCCGCCTTCCACGCACTGACCCGCGCGAGCGCCATCCTGGTTCTTGTGATGCTGGGCGGCGTCGGCATTTCGCTGGTAGTCGGCGCCTGGCCGGCCCTGTCGGCCTTCGGTTTCTCCTTCGTCACTACCCAGTCCTGGAATCCGGTGACTGAAAAATTCGGCGCGCTGGCGCCGATTTACGGAACTATCGTCACTTCTGCGATCGCCGTGCTCGTCGCCGTCCCGATCGGCATCGGCATCGCGATCTTCCTCACAGAACTGTGCCCGCGGCCGCTGAGAAGGCCGATCGGCATAGCGGTGGAGCTCCTCGCCGGCATCCCATCCATCATCTATGGCATCTGGGGCCTTTTCGTTTTCGCGCCTTTCCTGCAAATTCACCTGCAACCCCTTGTCATCGACCTGTTCAGGGGCGTGCCTGTGCTCGAGAGCCTGTTTGCCGGCCCGCCCTACGGCATCGGCCTGCTAACCTCGGCGCTAATACTGGCCATCATGATCCTGCCTTTCACCACCTCGATCACCCGGGATGTGTTCGAGACGGTGCCCGCCGTGCTCAAGGAATCGGCCTATGGCATCGGTTGCACCACCTGGGAGGTGACGCGCCACATCGTCATTCCCTACACCCGCGTCGGCATCATGGGTGGTGTCATGCTCGGCCTTGGCCGCGCGCTTGGCGAGACCATGGCGGTGACCTTCGTCATCGGCAATGCACACCGCATCTCGCCCTCGCTGTTTGCGCCGGCCACGACGATCTCGGCCACAATCGCCAATGAATTCACAGAGGCCGACGGTGAGCTCTACACCGCTTCGCTGATTGCGCTGGGCCTCATCCTTTTCGTGCTCACCTTCCTGATCCTCGCGGCTGCACGCTACATGCTGCTTCGCATCGAACGCCGCACGGGTGCCTGACCATGTCCAAAGCCTCCTCGCTGCATGCCCGACGCAAGCTGAAGAACGCCGTCATGATGACGCTGAGCGTCATGGCGGCCGGTGTCGGCCTGGCATGGCTCGGCCTGATCCTCGGCGCGCTTGTCTGGAAGGGCGCGGCCGGCCTGTCGCTGTCCGTCTTCACCGAAATGACGCCACCCCCGGGCGAGGCCGGTGGCCTGCTCAATGCCATCGCCGGTTCGATCATCATGACCTTCATCGCGATGATTGTCGGCACGCCCATCGGCGTCCTGGCCGGAACCTACATGGCCGAGTACGGGCGCTACTCCCGGCTCAGCATGGTTGTCAGGTTCATAAACGACATTCTCCTTTCGGCCCCCTCCATCGTGATCGGCCTGTTCGTCTACGAGCTCATGGTTCGGCCGATGGGTCATTTCTCCGCCCTGGCGGGCGCGGCGGCACTGGCCATGCTGGTGGTCCCCGTGGTCGTTCGAACCACGGAAGACATGCTCAACCTGGTGCCGAACACGTTGCGTGAAGCAGGCACGGCCATCGGCGCGCCGCGCTGGATCGTCATCCGCTCCGTCGCCTACCGCGCCGCGCTTTCGGGTATCGTCACCGGCATACTGCTCGCCGTGGCCCGGATCTCGGGCGAGACGGCGCCGCTGCTGTTCACGGCGCTCAACAACCAGTTCTGGTCAAGCAGTCTCAATACGCCCATGGCCAGCCTGCCGGTGACCATCTTTCAGTTCGCGCTCAGCCCCTATGAGGAATGGCAGCAGCTTGCCTGGACGGGCGCGCTCCTCATCACGCTGACGGTGCTCGGTCTTTCGATCTTCGCCCGCAGCCTTACTGCACGCAGAGAGGACCGATGAAACCCATGCTGTCCGCCGAACTTGCCCTTAGCCAGCCGATTGCGGAACCGCCCAAGATCGAGGTGCGGAACCTCAGCTTCTATTACGGCGCGTCGCAGGCGCTGAAGAACATCTCGCTCTCCCTTCCGGACCGAACCGTCACCGCCTTCATCGGCCCGTCAGGCTGCGGAAAGTCGACCCTGCTGCGCTGCTTCAACCGCATCTACGAGCTTTATCCCCGCCAGCGCGCCGAGGGCGAGATCCTGCTGGATGGGGAAAACATCCTTGACCGCGCACAGGACCTGAACCTTTTGCGCACCCGCATCGGCATGGTCTTCCAAAAGCCGACGCCCTTTCCCATGTCGATCTACGAGAACATCGCCTTCGGCATTCGACTCTACGAGAACCTGTCTAAATCCGAGATGGATGATCGCGTCGAGCAGGCGCTAACGCGTGCTGCCCTGTGGAACGAGGTGAAGGACAAGCTCGACGCCAGCGGCCTTTCGCTTTCCGGCGGCCAGCAGCAGCGCCTTTGCATAGCACGCACGGTGGCAGTGAAGCCGGAGGTCATCCTGCTGGATGAGCCTGCTTCTGCCCTGGACCCGCTGTCGACGGCAAAGATCGAGGAACTGATCGACGAGTTGAAGGACGATTACACGATCGTCATCGTGACCCACAACATGCAACAGGCGGCGCGCGTTTCGACCCGCACCGCCTTCATGTATCTGGGCGAGTTGGTGGAATTCGACCTCACCGAAAGGATCTTCACCGCTCCCCGCGAGAAGCGCACCCAGGACTACATCACCGGACGCTTCGGCTGAGCGACAGGGGACGGCAGATGTTCGGACACACCATCCAATCCTTCGACGATGATCTCCGCGAAATCGGAGATATCCTCGACGCGATGGGCGCATTGGCCGGCACCATGGTCAGCGGGGCAACCGCAGCCCTGCTCTCCGCCGACACGGCACTTGCCCGCCGCGTCATTTCCGACGATGCAGTGATGGACGACCACCAACGGGGCCTGGACGCCCGCGTCATCGCCCTGATCGCCCTTCGTCAGCCCATGGCGGAAGATCTTCGCACGGTGGTGGGTGCCATGCGCATTGCCGGAGACCTGGAACGCATCGGCGATCTCGCCAAGAACATCGCCAAGCGCGTCGCCGCAATCGGCGCCAACGCCGTGCCCCGGTCGCTCTCGCATTCCATCGACGCCATGGCGCAGCTTGTGCTCAGTCAACTGAACGAACTCGCCCGCCTCTATGGCTCGGGCGATGCGCCCGGACTTGCCCGGCTGCGTGCCGGGGACGAGCGCGTGGATGTGCGCTACAACGCGGTCTTTCGTGAACTCCTGACCTACATGATGGAGGACCCGCGAAAGATTACCCCCTGCACGCATTTGCTTTTCTGCGCAAAGAATCTCGAGCGGATCGGCGACCATGTCACCAACATTGCCGAAAACGCCTACTATATGCTCACCGGCGAGCAGCTTCCGCCTGACCGGCCGAAGCAGGACGAGACGGCCGCGCCTGCGGCGTGAACCAGGAGAGCGGAATGATCGCACCGCGCATCATGGTGGTGGAGGACGAGGAGCCGCTGGGCGTACTGCTGCGCTACAATCTGGAGGCTGAAGGCTATCAGGTCGAGGTCGTCACGCGCGGCGACGAGGCCGAGGTCCGGATGCGGGAAAGCCCGCCCGACCTGCTGGTCCTCGATTGGATGGTGCCGGCGGTTTCCGGCATAGAGCTTTGCCGAAGGCTCAGGATGCGGCCGCAGACCGAGCGGCTGCCGATCATCATGCTGACCGCCCGCGGCGAGGAAAGCGACCGGGTCAGGGGCCTTCAGACCGGAGCTGACGACTATCTCGTCAAGCCGTTCTCGATGCCTGAATTCATGGCTCGCGTGAAAGCACTCCTGCGCCGCGCCAAGCCGGAGGTCCTTTCCTCCGTGCTCAGAGTCGGTGAGATCGTGCTCGACCGCGAGCAGCACCGCGTTCATCGCGGCAGCACCGAGATCCGGCTGGGCCCCACGGAGTTCCGCCTGCTCGAATTCCTGATGCAGCATCCTGGCCGCGTGTTCTCGCGGGCCCAATTGCTCGACAAGGTCTGGGGCGAAACGATCTATATCGACGAGCGCACCGTCGACGTCCATGTCGGGAGGCTGCGCAAGGCGGTCAATGAGGACGGGATGCCGGACGTCATCCGCACCGTCCGTGGTGCGGGATACGCCATACGCGACGACTGATCGCCGTTTAGCCGGAAGGATGGCGCCGTGCGAGGTGGCTCACGCGCCGCCGGCCCGTGCTGCATCCCCTGACGCAAAGATCTCCTGATCGACGAAGGTAAGTGCGCGCATGGCGCAACCCTCCAGGATGAGCGGCAGCTCGTTCGCCACAGTGTCGAAGGAAATCGACCTGGAATACCTCGAATACTGACCGCCGGCCGTAAGGGAAATCGCCTCTCGCAGCGCGGGCTCGATCAGGTCGAAAGCACTGGCGCCAACCCCTATCATGGCGACGGGGGCCGGATCGATCAGCGCAAACAGGCTGCCGAGGCCATAGCCAAGCGCCTCACCCGCCTTTCGGAAGGCCTCCCTTTCCGGCCCGTCCTGCGCGCGCGCAACCTCCGCCAGAGCGCGTATCTCGTCGTCCGATATATCGTCGGGCACCTCGTTCTCGCTGATGCCGCGCGCATTGCGCCAAATCGCATAATTACCGGCATAGGCCTCGATGCAGCCATGCCGCCCGCAACGGCACAGCGCCCCGCCCGGCTGATGGATCATGTGGCCGAACTCGCCGCCGGACGAATGCGTGCCAGTGAACAGCTCCCCCTTCAGCACGATGCCCATGCCGATGCCGTGCGAAAGCAATACGGCGATGAAGTCGTCGCAGTAGCGCAGTGGATCGCGCCAGCGCAGCGCCTCGGCCATCATGTTGCAGTCGTTCTCGATCGTGGCCGGTATGGAGAATTCCCGCTCCAGCAGGTCGGCGAAGGCGATATCGGTATGCGGCGTGATCGGCGACCATAGCATCGCACGCGCATGCGAGTCGGTTACACCCTGGATGGCGAGCGCGATGCGACGCACGCCAGGCGCATTTGCACTGCGCCGTTCCAGTTGTCGCCGCACGATGGCGATGCATTCGCCGATCAGGTCCGCGCGTGATGCCCTGAGCGTGTCGAGCTTCTTCTGTTCCTGAGATGCGGTCTGGCCGGTATAGTCGACCACGGCTGCGGTAAGAAAGTTCAGCGAAAGCACGACGGTCATCACCGCCGCCGCATCCGGATTGAGCGCAAGCCCTATCTGAGGGCG
>QGUU01000187.1 GCA_003242525.1 Pseudomonadota bacterium
ACCGGAGATCGAGGCGTTCGATACAGGCCATCTCTGGTTCGCCAAGGAACTGGTGAAGGAAGGCGTGCTCAAGCCGGACGTCCTGGTGCAGCTGTGCATGGGCGTGCCGTGGGGTGCGCCCGACGATCTCAACACCTTCATGGCCATGGTCAACAACGTACCGTCCGACTGGACTTTCTCGGCCTTTTCGCTCGGCCGCAACCAGATGGCCTATGTTGCCGCAGCTGTCCTTGCCGGCGGGAATGTCCGCGTCGGGCTGGAGGACAATCTCTGGCTGGAGAAGGGCGTTCTCGCCACCAATGCGCAACTGGTGGAGCGCGCGGTTACCATCGTGTCCAACATGGGTGCGAGGGTCATCGGCCCTGAAGAGGTGCGCAAGAAGCTCAATCTCACCAAGCGCGCCCCGCTGGCGGCGTAATAAGGGTCTCCAGGGAGGGGCACACAATGACGATTTCCAAGGCGGCCGCCATAGGTGGTGGAGTCATCGGCGCGGGCTGGGTCGCGCGCCTGCTCCTCAACGGCATAGACGTCTCGATCTTCGACCCGGACCCCGAGGCCGAGCGCAAGGTCGGCGAGGTGATGAAAGGCGCGCGCCGCGCCTACAGGCAGATGCTGCCCGAGGGCCTGCCTAAGGAAGGCAAGCTCACCTTTGCCAAGACCATCGCCGAGGCGGTGGCGGATGCCGATCTCATTCAGGAAAGCGTGCCCGAGCGGCTCGAACTCAAGCACAAGGTTCTGGCCGAGATTGATCTGCATGCCCCGGCCAACGCTATCGTCGGATCGTCAACCTCCGGCATCAAGCCGTCCGACATGCAGGTGGCGATGAAGAAGCACCCCGAGCGGCTGGTCGTGGCGCATCCGTTCAACCCGGTCTACCTGCTGCCCCTGGTGGAGATCGTCGGCGGCGAACAGACCTTCCCCGAAGCCATCGAGGTAGCCAAGGAACTCTATTCATCCATCGGCATGAAGCCGGTCGTCATCCGCAAGGAAATCGAGGCCTTCGTCGGCGATCGCCTTCTGGAGGCAGCCTGGCGCGAGGCGCTGTGGCTCATCAAGGACGGCATTTGCACCGTCGAGGAACTCGACGACATCATGCGCTACAGCTTTGGTCTGCGCTGGGCGCAGATGGGCATGTTCCAGGTCTATCGCATCGCCGGCGGCGAGGCAGGCATGCGCCACTTCATGGCGCAGTTCGGGCCCTGCCTGAAATGGCCGTGGACCAAGCTGATGGATGTCCCGGAATTCAATGACGAGCTGGTGGAACTGATTGCGACCCAGTCCGACGAGCAGTCTTCGAAATGGTCGATCCGAGAGCTGGAAAAGATCCGCGACGAGAATCTTGTCGCCATCATGGACGTGCTTTCGAAAACCAACGGGGGCAAGGGCTGGGGCGCAGGCACGCTCCACAAGGACTATGTGAAGCGGCTTGGCAAGCTGGCCAAGAAGCCGGTGTCGCAAGCAGCTGCCAAGGCAAAAGCCACCAAGCCGGTGAAGAAGGCGGCAAGGGCCGCCGGGAAGAAAGGCTGATCTTCCAGGCCGACTGGTCTCGTCAACACTGGCGACCGTCCGCGATGATCTTCCAGCCGGTGTTGCCTTGGCCACCGGCGGAACGGGTTTGACAGGGAGCTTACGATGAATTTCGGTCTGACCGAGGAGCAACAGGCGATCGTCAACACGACGCGCAGCTTCGTTGAGAATGAACTCTATCCGCATGAGCAGGAAGTTGAGCGCACCGGCGTTCTGCGCAAGGATTTGCTGGAGGAGATCAAGGCAAAGGCGATATCAGCCGGACTCTATGCAGCCAACATGCCGGCCGAGGTTGGCGGAGCGGGCCTCGATACAGTGACCTGGCTGCTCTACGAGAAGGAACTCGGCCGCGCCAACTATGCACTGCACTGGAACTGCGTGGCGCGCCCCTCCAACATCCTTCTCGCCGGCACGGACGAGCAGAAGGAAAAATATCTGTACCCCTGCGTGCGAGGTGAGAAGTCCGACTGCCTTGCGATGACCGAGCCGGGCGCCGGCTCGGACCTGCGCGGCATGCAGGCAACCGCCGTGCAGGACGGCGACGACTGGATTCTCAACGGCACGAAGCATTTCATTTCCCATGCCGACCATGCCGATTTCGCAATCGTGTTCATGGCATCGGGGGAGGAGGACACTCCGCGCGGCAAGCGGAAGAAGATCACGGCCTTCTTCGTCGACAAGGGAACCAAGGGCTTCACCGTGCGTGAGGGTTACCGGAACGTCTCGCATCGGGGCTACAACAACTCGATCCTGGAATTCGATGACTGTCGCCTGCCGAAGGAGCAGGTCCTGGGTGAGGTGCACAAGGGCTTCGAAGTAGCCAACACCTGGCTGGGCGCCACGCGCCTGCAGGTCGGTGCCACCTGCCTCGGCCGGGCCGAGCGTGCGCTGGATCACGCCATCCAGTATGCGGCGGAGCGCCGCCAGTTCGGCCAGCAGATCGGCAAGTTCCAGGGCGTATCTTTCAAGCTTGCCGACATGGCCACCGAGCTCAAGGCCGCGAACCTTTTAGTGTTCGAGGCAGGCTGGAAATACGACCAGGGTACCGTCACCGACGAGGACATGGCCATGGCGAAGCTCAAGGCCACCGAGGTTCTCGCCTTCATTGCCGACGAGGCAATCCAGATTCACGGCGGCATGGGCCTTATGGACGACCTTCCGCTGGAGCGCATCTGGCGTGACGCCCGCGTCGAACGCATCTGGGAAGGCACTTCGGAAATCCAGCGGCACATCATTAGCCGCGCCCTGCTGCGCGCCGTGGGTGGTTGACCATGCATCGTCTCGACCGCCTACTACGCCCGGCTTCCGTGGCCGTCATCGGCGGCGGCGCCTTCGGCACCAACGTCGTCGAACAATGTCTGAAAATGGGATATTCCGGTGCCCTGTGGCCGGTGCATCCCAGCCGTGCGGAAGTACATGGCGTCCCCGCGTTCAAGTCGATAGCCGATCTTCCGTCTGCCCCGGATGCAGCATTCGTGGCTGTCAATCGCAATGTTACCATCGACGTCATCCGCCAGCTTTCCGAACTGGGAGCGGGTGGAGCGATCTGCTTTGCCGCCGGCTTCCGGGAGACGGGAAGCTATGATGCAGACGGCGAGCGGTTACAGGCCGAACTTGTCTCGGCAGCCGGTTCGATGCCGATCATCGGCCCCAACTGCTATGGGCTCATCAACTATGCCGATGGCGCCCTGTTATGGCCGGACCAGCATGGTGGTCGGAGATTGGGGGACGGCGAGCGTGGCGTCGCCATCATCACGCAGTCCTCGAACATTGCCTGCAATCTTACCATGCAGCAGCGCGGCCTGCCCGTGGCGTTCCTGATGACGGCGGGTAACCAGGCGCAGACAGGCCTTTCCGAAATGGCACTGGGCCTGATCGAGGACGACAGGGTCACTGCGCTCGGACTGCACATTGAAGGCTTCGACTCGGTCGCAGGGTTCGAACGCCTGGCCAGCCGCGCCCGGGAACTGCGCAAGCCCATCATTGCTATGAAGGTGGGCCGCTCGGAACAGGCTCGCGCCGCCACCATCTCGCACACTGCCTCGCTTGCCGGTTCTGACGCGGGCTCAGAGGCTTTCCTCAGGCGCCTTGGCATCGCGCGTGTCCATTCCATTCCCTCCTTCCTGGAAACGCTGAAACTTCTTCACGTGCTGGGGCCGCTGCCGGGCGGAAGGCTGTCTTCCATGAGCTGTTCGGGGGGCGAAGCCTCCGTCATGGCCGATACAGCCGAAGGTCGCCGCACTGTCGGTTTCCCTGCCTTGACCGAAGAGCATGTTGCCCGCGTCCAGCAGGCGCTGGGGCCCTTGGTCGCCGTGGCCAATCCGCTCGACTACAACACCTTCATCTGGAACAATCTTCCGGCCATGACGGAGGCATTCGGCGCCTTCGTTTCCGGCGGCTTCGACCTCAATATGCTGGTGCTGGACTTTCCTCGCACCGACCGCTGCTCAGATGCAGATTGGTGGACCGCAGTCGATGCTTTCGACGCGGCGCTCAAGGCCAATGCAGCCAGGGGAGCCGTCGTAGCCTCCATGTTGGAGAATCTGCCGGAAGCGCATTCTGCCGAATTGCTCAAGCGCGGCATCGTGCCCATCCACGGAATTGTCGAGGCTTTCGACGCGGCTGAGGCTGCAGCTTTCATAGGCGCGGCGTGGGAGCGCCCGGCGGCTCCTTCTCTGCGGAATGCGCCGCCGGACGTTTCCCGTCCGGCGCTGTCGGCAAGGAGCCATGGCGCGCGGCCTGACGAAGCCTCGGCCAAGGCCATGCTGGCCGAGGCGGGCTTGCCCGTGCCGCCGGGCAGGCGTGCCGCCAGCGCTGAGGAAGCTGTCGCTGCTGCTGAAAGCCTGGGCTTTCCGGTGGCGCTGAAGGCGCTGGGTGTTGCCCACAAGTCAGAGGCGGGGGCGGTGCGACTCAACCTCGGCTCGGCAGACGATGTATGTCGGGCCGCTCAAGCTATGCTGCCGCTCGGCACCGGCCTCTATGTCGAGAAGATGGTGTCTGGAGGCGTCGCGGAATTGATCGTGGGCGTCACTCGGGACCCAGTTTTCGGTCCGACCATGACCCTGGGCAGCGGCGGGGTTCTTGTTGAGTTGCTGCAGGACAGTGCAACACTGCTTCTGCCGGCCACCCGCGAAGAGATCGAGGCCGCTCTGCGCTCGCTGAAGCTGTTTCCGCTGCTGGATGGCTATCGCGGCCGGCCGAAAGGCGACCTTGCCGCGGCAATACAGGCAGTGGAAGGCATTGGTGCCTTTATCGCCTCTCATGCCGATTGCATCGAGGAACTCGACATAAATCCGCTGATTGTCTGCAGGCAAGGCGAGGGCGTCTGGGTCGCCGATGCCTTGCTGGTAGGAAGGGAGAGATCATGAGCGACGTCATCACCACCCGCCGCGAGGGCGGCATTTTCGAGGTCACGCTTGATCGACCGAAGGCCAATGCCATCGACCTGAAGACCTCACGCCTGATGGGAGAAACCTTCAAGGCATTCCGTGACGATCCGGACCTGCGCGTCGCCATCGTCAAGACCGCCGGCGACAAGTTCTTCTGCGCGGGATGGGATCTGAAGGCTGCGGCTGCCGGGGACGCGGTGGACGGCGACTACGGCGTTGGCGGCTTCGGCGGCCTTCAGGAACTGCGCGACATGAACAAGCCGGTCATCGCCTGCGTCAACGGCATGGCGGTGGGTGGCGGCTTCGAATTGGCGCTGTCCTGCGATCTCATCTATGCCTCTGAACACTCCTCCTTCGCCCTGCCGGAAATCCGCGCAGGCACGCTGGCCGACGCAGCGACGATCAAGCTGCCAAAGCGCATTCCCTACCATGTGGCGATGGATCTGCTGTTTACCGGCCGCTGGATGGATGCGCAGGAAGCGCATCGCTGGGGTCTCGTCAACGAGGTATTGCCCAAGGAAAAGCTGGAGGACCGTGTGTGGGAGATCGCCCGCCTGCTGGAAAGCGGCCCGCCGCTGGTCTTCGCCGCCATCAAGGAGGTCGCGCGCGAGGCCGAGGGTTCGAAGTTCCAGGACATCATGAACCGCGTTACCCGTCGCCAGCTCGCAACCGTCGACACGCTTTACGGTTCGGAAGACAATCTGGAGGG
>QGUU01000670.1 GCA_003242525.1 Pseudomonadota bacterium
GTGCGCATGTCGGTCACGGTCATGTAGGTAAACCGGCCGGCTAGGGCCTCCTCGTCGAGGCTGGCCACCCATTCCACAATGCGCTCGTCTTCCGCCTCACGCGAGACACGAAGGGGACCGAGCCCACGATGGATGATGGCGTCCAGTGCCTTAGGAGCGTCTCCTTCACCGGTAAACCGCTTCATCCAGATGCGGTCCGTGACCAGAAGATGGTTTAGCGTTCCCATCAGCGAACCGAAGACCGCCCCTACGGGCCGACTGAATTCCTCGTCGGTAAGTTCAAGCGCGGCATCGTAGATCCGGGCGTTGGCCCAGCGATTGTAGGCCGCAAACATCATGAAATGCTGCTTCATCGGCTTCCCCCGAAAGCCCGGTCAGTTCCAGCGGTACACAATGGAACTAGGCGGATCGCCCCGATTTGTAAACGCTGACGCCGAGTTCGCGAATCTTCTTGCGCAGCGTGTTGCGGTTCAACCCCAGGAGCTCAGCCGCCTTGATCTGATTTCCGCGGGTTGCGGTCAGGGACGCGAGCATGAGCGGATATTCCACCTCGGCCAGAATGCGTTGATACAGGCCCGCCGGCGGCAGATCCTTGCCGTACGAAGAAAAGTAGCGCTGCAGGTAATGCTCCACTGCCTGGCCTATGGAAAATTCGTCTGGAAGCAAGCCTTCTTCCGCGGAGGAAGGCAGCCTTTCGCCCGCTTTCAGTTCAGCCTGGACTATTTCGGCTGAAATTTCGTCCTGCGGATAGAGCGCGGCAAGCCGGCGCACCAGATTTTCGAGCTCACGGACATTGCCAGGCCATGAATAGCGCTTCATCAGTTCCAGCCCGGCCGGCACAATGCGCTTGGGCGGCAATCCCTGTTTCTCGCCCTGGCTGAAGAAATGCCGCACAAGATCGGGAACGTCCTCGGCGCGCTCGCGCAGCGGCGGCATGCGCAACGGCACGACATTGAGCCGGTAAAAGAGGTCTTCGCGGAACAGCCCCTGGTTTATGAGCGTGCGCAGATCCTTGTTGGTAGCCGCAACGATGCGAACATCAGTGCGGATCGGCGTGCGGCCGCCCACGGTCGTGTACTCGCCCTGCTGCAACACCCGCAGCAGCCGGGTCTGCGCTTCCATGGGCATGTCGCCGATCTCGTCGAGGAAAAGCGTGCCGCCTTCGGCCTGCTCGAAGCGTCCGCTCGAACGATGCTGGGCGCCCGTGAAAGCACCCTTCTCATGGCCGAACAGTTCCGACTCGATAAGGTCGCGCGGAATCGCGGCCATGTTGATGGCGACGAAGGGGCCGCTGCGGCGCCGGCCATATTCATGCAGCGCGCGCGCCACCAATTCCTTGCCGGTGCCCGATTCGCCCGAAATCATCACCGTCAGGTCTGTCTGCATCATGCGCGCCAGCATGCGGTAGATGTCCTGCATTGCGGCAGAGCGACCGACCAGCGGCATGTGTTCCGGCTGCTCCTCGACACGGGGTTCGGCCTTTGGCCGGCGCGGCTCGGCAAGCGCACGACTGACGATGGTGAGCAGTTCCGTCAGATCGAACGGCTTGGGAAGGTATTCGTAAGCGCCCGTTTCGGAGGCGCGGATAGCCGTCATAAAGG
>QGUU01000671.1 GCA_003242525.1 Pseudomonadota bacterium
GCCTGCTGCCACAGCTTTGCAATCTCCTCCCCCTGGGGATCGAGATTGAGAGTGACCACGTAGCGGCCCTGGTCCTCGCCGAACCAGACCGGTATCGGGTCTACATCGACTAGGCCTGGAATGGTGGCGCCAATGCCCGATGCCATCGCCATTTCCGCCAGCGTCACGGCCAGCCCGCCATCGGAGACGTCATGACAGGCGGTAACGATGCCGGAGGCAATCAGCCCGCGCACGAAATCGCCAACCTTCCTTTCATGCTCAAGGTCTACCGGCGGAGGCGCGCCTTCGCTGCGCCCGTGGATGTCGCGCAGATAGACCGATTGGCCCAGATGCGTACCCCAGCGTGAGGGAGCCCCGAAAAGCAGTATGGGCTGGTCTTCGGCAGCAAAGCCGATGCGCGCCATCCTGCTCCAGTCTTTCAGAAGACCGACGCCGCCAATGGTGGGCGTAGGCAGGATCGCCTGGCCGTTCGTCTCGTTGTACAGCGAGACATTGCCGGACACGATCGGGAAGTTGAGTGCGCGGCACGCCTCGCCTATGCCCTCGATAGCCCTGACGAACTGGCCCATGATCTCGGGCCGTTCCGGGTTGCCGAAATTCAGATTGTCCGTGGCCGCGAGCGGCAGGGCGCCCGCCGCAGTGAGATTGCGCCAGCATTCCGCAACGGCTTGCTTGCCGCCTTCGTAAGGGTCTGCCTCGCAGTAGCGGGGCGTGACGTCGGAGGAGAAGGCGAGCGCCTTGGTCGGATGGCCGTCAATCCGCACAACGCCTGCATCGCCGCCCGGCAGCTGCAAAGAATTGCCCTGGATGAGCGTATCGTACTGTTCCCACACCCATCGGCGGGAGGAGAGATCGGGGCTGCTCAGAAGCTTCAGCAGCGCATCGGCGACATCCGCTTGTGGCACGTCGCCGGCCCTGAGAGGTTCCGGTTTCTTCGGTTCAATCCACGGCCGGTCATATTCCGGCGCCTGGTCGCCAAGCTCCTTGATCGGCAGATTGGCGACTTCCTGTCCCTGGTGCAGTACGCGGAAGCGCAAATCGTCCGTTGTCTTGCCGACAATGGCGAAATCCAGCCCCCACTTGGTGAAGATGGCCTCGGCTTCCTTCTCCTTTTCCGGGCGCAGCACCATGAGCATGCGCTCCTGGCTTTCCGAAAGCATCATCTCATAGGCGGACATTCCCTCCTCGCGCACCGGTACCTTGTCGAGATCGAGCTCGATGCCGAGGTCGCCCTTGGCGCCCATTTCCACCGCCGAGCAGGTCAGGCCTGCCGCGCCCATGTCCTGAATGGCAATCACTGCGCCCGATGCCATGAGTTCGAGGCACGCTTCCAGCAGGCATTTTTCGGTGAAAGGATCGCCCACCTGCACGGTCGGGCGCTTTTCCTCGATGCTGTCGTCGAACTCGGCGGATGCCATGGTGGCGCCGCCAACGCCGTCGCGCCCGGTCTTGGCGCCAAGGTAAACTACCGGCAGGCCTACACCCTCGGCCTTGGAGTAGAAAATGGCGTCCGTCCTTGCGATGCCGGCGGCAAAGGCGTTGACGAGGAGGTTCACGTTGTACGGGGCACAGAAATGACACTCCCCCCATACGGCCGGCA
>QGUU01000188.1 GCA_003242525.1 Pseudomonadota bacterium
CCAGGTTCTGCGAACGCCGGCGAGCTTCTCTGTCTCCTGCCGGCCGCCTTTCACTCCTCGACGCCCACGTCCTTCTTCCGGTCCGAATGGCCAAGCTCGCGGCTGGGCCAGGCCAGGTCGCGCACACGGCGTTTCAACTCGGCAGCATCTGGAAAGCCGCCGTCATGCTTGCGGTCCCATATAGGGGTGCCATCGCAGGTGATGGAGAACACACCGCCCGTGCCCGGCACGAGGGCCACCTCGCCTATATCCGCACCGAAGGTGGAAAGCAGCTCCTGTGCCATCCAGCCGGCCCGCAATAGCCATTGGCATTGGGTGCAGTAAGTGATGACGATGCGGGGCCTTGCCGCGACCATCTGGAGGGCTCAGGCGGCGCTTAGCTTGGCCAGCGTGGCGTCATCCACCTCGAAATTGGCGTAGACGTTCTGCACGTCGTCGTCGTCTTCCAGGCTGGCGACCAGCTTCATGAGCGACTGTGCGCGCTCTTCATCCACCGGCACGGTGTTCTTCGGCTTCCAGATCGCCTTCACCGTTTGCGCCTCGCCCAGCGACGCTTCAAGCGCCTTGGATACGTCGCCGAGCGCCTCGAATGCGCAATAGATCGTGTGGCCTTCCTCGTCACTCTCGACGTCGTCGGCGCCGGCTTCGATCGCCGCTTCCATGACCTTCTCGGCATCGCCCGCGGAAGCGGGATAATAAATCTCGCCGACTCGATCCCACATGAAGGAGACGGAGCCGGTTTCGCCGAGCGAACCGCCCGCCTTGGTGAAGGCCGCACGCACGTTGGAAGCCGAGCGGTTGCGGTTGTCGGTCAGCACTTCGACTATGACCGCCACGCCGCCGGGGCCATAGCCCTCGTAGCGGACTTCTTCATAGTTCTCGGAATCGCCTCCGGAGGCCTTGCTGATGGCGCGCTGTATGTTGTCCTTGGGCATGGACTCCGCCTTGGCCGCCTGAATGGCAAGCCGCAGGCGCGGGTTCATCGCAGGATCGGGCGAGCCGAGCTTGGCTGCGACGGTGATCTCGCGAGCGAGCTTGGAGAAAAGCTTCGACTTGATCGCATCCTGGCGACCCTTGCGATGCATGATGTTCTTGAATTGGGAATGGCCAGCCATGGGGCTCCTGAAGGGATTGTCGCACTTTCGGAATGCCGGCGCTTATAGATAAAACGGGGCTTTCCGTCCAGCCGCCCGCCGGCAGAGCCTTCAATCTCTGCGCCTCGCCTTGCGACTCCTGGCCAGCATGTTGAGCCCTTCCACAAGCGCGGAGAAGCCCATTGCGGCGTAGATGTAGCCCTTCGGCACATGGTAGCCGAAACCGTCCGCGATGAGAGTCATCCCGATCATCAGCAGGAAGCCCAGCGCAAGCATGACTATGGTCGGGTTCTTCTCGATGAAATTGGCGAGTGGCGTGGCAGCCACCATCATCACCGAAACAGCAACGATAACGGCAATATACATGATGGCGATTTCGTCGGTCATGCCCACTGCCGTGATGATGGAATCGATGGAGAACACCAGGTCCAGCAGCAATATCTGGAAGATCGCGCCGCCGAGCGAAAGCTGCAAAGTCTTGGCCAGGAGCGGGTCGGAGTCGTGGTCTTCCGGATCGACATTGTGATGTATCTCGCGCGTTGCCTTCCACACAAGAAAGAGACCGCCCGCAACGAGGATAAGGTCGCGCCAGGAAAAGGCGTGCCCCAGGGCCGTGAAAACCGGTGTCGTCAGTTGAACGATGAAGGAGATCGTCGCCAGCAACAGCAGGCGCATTATCAGCGCCGCCGAAATCCCAAGCCGCCTGGCAGGCACGCGCTGCGCTTCCGGCAGCTTGTTGGTAAGTATGGAGATGAAAATCAGGTTGTCGATGCCGAGTACGATCTCCAGCACGATCAGAGTGAGCAATGCCACCCAGGCGGTCGGATCCGAAACGAATGCAAAGTAAGGAGCGAAAAAATCAATCAGGGGCAATCGCGTCGTCTCGGCTGGCGGCGTCTGTCACGTATGGTTGACGGCAATTAGGCGCGCTACCGACCAAGTTCAAGACCAGAACCGCGGGAATGTTTCTTCAAGTCGCGGCCCGCGTCGCAGTGGTGCGATGCGCTCCGCAAGCCCGGTACGGTCAGAGATTTCAATGCCCACGCCGCAGATGGTCGCAGGTCCGGCCGCCGCCTCGAAACGGCCTTTCGGCACTTTGGAGAGGAAGCGGTTGAGTGGTTCTTCCTTGTCCATGCCAAGGGAGGAATCGTAATCGCCGCACATGCCGGCATCCGAGATATAGGCCGTGCCGCCATTGAGGATCTGGTGGTCGGCGGTCGGCTGGTGCGTGTGCGTGCCGATAACGGCGCTGACGCGGCCATCGACGAAATGGGCGAAACACATCTTCTCGCTGGTGGCTTCGGCGTGGAAGTCTATGACAATGGCGTCGGCCTGCTCGCCCAGCGGGCAGTTGGAAAGTTCCGCTTCGACCGCCTGGAAGGGATCGTCCAGTTCCGGGTGCATGAAGACGCGGCCCATTATGTTTGCCACCAGAACACGCGCGCCATTGCGAGCCTGATAGATGCCTGAACCGCGCCCGGGCGTGCCCCTCGGGAAGTTTGCCGGACGCAGGAAACGCCCCTCGCGCGGCGCGAAAGTGAGTGCTTCGCGCTGGTCCCAGACATGGTTCCCGGTCGTGACCACGTCTGCGCCGGCATTCAGCGTGGCGAGGAAAATCTCCTCGGTGATGCCGAAACCGCCTGCGGCGTTCTCGCCGTTGACGATGACAAAATCCAGTCGAAAGTCGGAAATCAGGCCGGGAAGCTGTTCCCATACCGCCGTACGGCCCGTCTTGCCGACCATGTCACCCAGAAAGAGAAGTCTCATGAAGGTCCCCGAAAGCTGCATGACTTTCGGGATGTCACGCGCCCACGCTCGGACTTTAGCCAGTCTCGCCGGTTCGACGCAAGCCGCTCTCGGTCAGAACCTCGGCGAGAACGACATCGTGCGGTTCGTCGGGAACATGCGAGACTTCCTGGCAATCGAAGGCAACGCCGATCAGGCGGGGGCTACGTCCTTGCGCGTGCAGGCGTGCAATCGCCCGGTCGTAATAACCCGCCCCGTAGCCGAGGCGATGACCGCGCCGGTCGAATGCAGCAAGTGGCACGAGCATGATATCGGGGTCGAGCACGGCGGCTTCAGGCCCCGGCCCGGTCGTACCGAAACCAGTAGGCACCATTTCAGCGCCGCGTACCAGTTCGCGAAAAACAATGGTCTCGCGGTCCAGCACCACCGGCAGGCAAAGCCTCGCGCCGCGGTCGGCGAGGGTCGCCATAAGGGGTCTCAGGTCAAGCTCGGAACGGATTGGCAGAAAGCCCGAGATAATGGTACCTGGCCGGAAATCCAGCGCGGAAGCGCCCAGTTCCGCAATTCTCAGCGAAGCCTCTATGCGCAAGTCGGGAGCCAGGGCATCCCGCCGCCCGAGTGCCTCCTGGCGCAAATGCCTTTTCAGTTCCTTCAGCGACGACATGCTATCCCGGCCCGATGCAGACTTTCGACCGCTATCACGATCATCGCAGAATCAACAGCACAATGACGTCTTCCGTAGCACGGTTCACGCCATGCAAGGCCGGGTCAGCAAACAAAAGACCCGGCACGAAGGCCGGGTCTGATGCTTGATTGGTCGGATGTGAGGATCAGGCAGCCTCTTCCTGCTCGGCTTCCTCGTTGTCGGCCTTGGCTCCGCGCTTCGGGCCCTTGTTCAGATTGAGCTCGATGAGGCGCACCGCTTCCGTTTCCGACATGCGATTCACCGCAGCAATCTCGCGGGCCATGCGGTCAAGCGCGGCTTCGTAGAGCTGGCGCTCCGAATAGGACTGTTCCGGCTGGTTGTCGGCGCGGTACAGATCGCGCACCACCTCCGAAATGGAAATCAGATCGCCCGAGTTGATCTTGGCGTCGTATTCCTGCGCGCGGCGCGACCACATGGTGCGCTTGATGCGAGCGCGACCCTGCACGACCTTCAGCGCGCGGTCCACATAGTCCGTCTCGGAGAGCTTTCGCATGCCGATCGAGGTCGCCTTGGCGACCGGGACCTTGAGGCGCATCTTGTCCTTCTGGAAGTCGATCACGAACAGTTCCAGCTTCATGCCGGCGACTTCCTGCTCATCGATCGATACGATCTGGCCGACACCATGGGCCGGATAGACGATGAACTCGCCGGTTTTGAAGCCGTGGCGGTTAGACGGGGTCGCAGACTTCTTCTGGGTGGTTGCTGTTGCCATTACGCCCTGCACTCCTTGGGTTGTCACCGGCATGGTGCCGGTGGAACTGGTCGACGAACCGTCTCCGGTCCGCTTGCCGCGCGACTGCATCTGCCGGAGGGACCAGCCGACAATCGCAAAACTGCGATCAGTCGGCGCAGGCAGCTCTGCTCCGGACTATTGATTCCACCTTTCAGTGATTAAGGCGTTGCGCCATGAAATCGACGTGTGTCACCGACATGTAACAAATAGATAACATAAAAAGTCGGAAGAATCAAGATTTTGCTGCATGCGCGAAGATGCCACGCCCAAAAATTGGGCATGGTCTGAGACGGTCTGCAGCCTTTCGCGCCAGTGGGAAGGCGGTTGGATGTCAGTCGCCTTCACCCGGTTCCGGCGAAAAATACTTTTCGTACTTGCCCGGCTCCCCGTCGAACTGCTTCGCGTCCGGCGGCGGTTCTCTCTTGGCAGTTATGTTCGGCCACTTTTCGGCATATTCGGCATTGACCTGCAGCCATTTCTCAAGCCCGGACTCCGTATCCGGCTTGATCGCGTCGGCCGGGCATTCCGGCTCGCAGACGCCGCAATCGATGCACTCGTCCGGGTGGATGACGAGCATGTTCTCGCCTTCGTAGAAACAATCCACCGGACAGACCTCCACGCAGTCCATGTATTTGCATTTGATGCAATTGTCGGTGACGACGTAGGTCATAGGCTGCTCCGGGAAGATCCCGTCTTTTCAATGCATTTTGGGGTGAGGTAACGCCTTTGGCCGGCGCATGCAAGGGCAGGCATTGCTACGAAACCGCGCTAGCCGGGCAAGAAATTTCGCGCCGCCCGGTCGGCCAGTCAAAGTTGCGTTCATGTCAGTCCTTGCCGTGCAGACGATCCATCTCGCGCCGCTGCTTCTTCGTCGGCCGCCCGCTTCCGGCTTCGCGTAGTGGCGCCAAGGCCGGGGAGAGGCCGGCAGCCGGGGGCGCAGGAGCGGGAGAAAGGTCCTCATAAAGCCTGCGCGCTTCCAGCGCGGGACCTCTACGTTCCCCCGTGGCGAGCACCTTCCAGACGAGAATCCTGCGATCCAGCGTGATCGTGAGCACGTCCCCGCACTTTACACAGTCGGATGCCTGCGATGCTTTGTCGCGATTGATCCGCACCCGGCCTGCCGACACCAGCCTGGCGGCGAGCGACCTGGATTTCACGGCGCGTGCGAAGAAAAGCCACTTGTCGATGCGCTGGCGGCCTTCGGCGACCATGCTTCAGCGCCGGTGGAGAGCGGCTATTGAAGCAGGGTGCCGCATCTATTTCTTCAATTGTTCGCGCAGAGCGGCCAGCTTTGCGAAAGGCGAGCCGGGGTGAAAGGGGGGGG
>QGUU01000189.1 GCA_003242525.1 Pseudomonadota bacterium
CGACCTGCAGACGATCGAGAAGGTCATGCAGGGGCAATCCCCACCCGATCCGACGGCAAAGCCCTGGCTGGTGCAGGTCGGGCCTGCCGCCAGGGGCACGGACCGGAACGAGATCGTGATCGGATTGAGCCCTGCCTTTGGCGTCGAACTGACGCGCACGACGGCCGGCCATGATCTGATCGACGTCGTGCTGGCATTGACCGATGGCATCCGCGACACCGGCGGCGTGCCGCGCCTGGTCAGGATTCGCCATACCGCCGATACCTCGTTCCTTGGCCTGACCGCCGCACGCCTTTCGGGATCGGGTTACGGCATTGGCATTCAGGCAAAGGGAACGGCCGTCATTCATCACGCCGACCGGCTGCCGCACATGAATGTGGAGCTGTTTTCGAACTCGCCGGTGACCACGCTGGAGCACTATCGGGCCATGGGGCGCAACGCCGCCCTCTATGCCCGCGGAGAACAGCCGGAACCGGTGCTGGTGCCGGTCGATGGCCAGTCGCTCGCCGCCCGTTACCACGTAAGCGTGGCGATGCTCCACGCCATCGAGACCGGCCTGATTGATGTCGACGCGGACCCGATTGAGGTCGTCCTGGCACTGGGTCAGGAAGAGGTGCGGTCATGAAGAGCCCGTTGGAACAATATCCGGTTGCGGAAAAATGCCCTGAACGCGCTGTCTCCGCGTCCGGGAAACCCATTGACGAGCTGACGCTTGAGGAGGTCATGGCCGGGCGCGTCGCGCCTGATGACATCCGCATTTCAGCCGACGTTCTGCAGCTTCAGGCGCAGATCGCGCGAGCGGCTGGCAGGGAAGGGCTGGCCCGAAACTTCGAACGTTCGGCCGAGTTGGTCGCCGTTCCCGAGGACATCATTCTCGAGACCTACGAGATGCTGCGGCCCGGAAGGCTGGAGGATCCCAAACCCCTGATTGAACGTGCCGAAATGCTGCGGCGTGAATATGGCGCACAGGCGATCGCGGCTTTTCTCGAAGAGGCCGTCGCCGTCTATCAGCGTCGCAAGCTTTTCCGCCGTCGTTATTGAGTTGAAAGGAACAGACATGATTCTTAGCGGCAAGACAGCAATCGTGACCGCTGCCGGATCCGGAATCGGGCGGGCCGGCTCCCTGGCCATGGCAAGGGAAGGCGCCTTTGTAGTGGTAACCGACCGAAATCTGGAGGCCGCCCGGGAAACCGTCCGCCTTGTCGAGGCCGCATCCGGCAGGGCCGAGGCGCGTCGGTTGGACGTGTCGGACGATGAGGCGATAATTTCCCTTGTCAACAGCGTGGCTGCCGATCACGGCCGGATCGACATTCTGCACAACCACGCCGGCATCCAGGTTGCCGGCAGCGTGGAAGAAGTGGACCCAGATGGCTTCGATAGCTCATGGGCGATCAACGTTCACGCCCAGTTCGTAGCCTGCAAGGCGGTCATTCCCTTCATGAAGCGCCAGGGCGGCGGCGTCATTCTCAATACTTCGTCCAATTCCGGCGTGTTCCTCGACCGCGAAATGACGGCCTACATCACAAGCAAGGCTGCCTCCATCACCATGACGCGGCAGATCGCGCTCGATGTTGCAAGGTACGGAATTCGCGTCAACGCGCTGTGCCCCGGCTGGGTGGACACGCCTTTCAATGACCCCTACACAAAGCAGCTTGGCGGCAGGGCCGCGCTGGAGCATTCCATCGCCAACGTTGTGCCTATGGGTCGCTTCGCCACGGCGGAGGAGATCGCCGAAGTCATATTGTTCATGGTCTCGGATCGCTCCTCATACATGACCGGCCATGCACTGGTGGCCGATGGCGGAGAGTCGCTTGCCGGAGGAACCAACGCGGGCTCCTGCCAGCCTCAGGACGCACTGGCGCTGGCCTGAGCCGGGACGGATGAACGGAGAAACATCATGTCGGAGGTAAAGCACTTCTCGTCCAGGGAAATGCAGTTCGAGCCTTACGGTGGACCTCCCGGCGAGGCGAGAATAGCCCGGCTGGTCGGACCTGAATTGTCTTCGAGCATGGGTGGCGGAATCGCGACCTTCGACAAATGCTCAATCGAGTGGACCGTTCTCTACGACGAACTCATCGTGGTGCTCGAAGGGACTTTCCGTCTGCGCCTTGGCGGCAGCGAAAGCAGAACGATCGAAGCCGGTCCCGGTGACGTGATCTGGCTACCCGAAGGTACCCCACTGCGCTATGAGGGGGACGGCGCCAAGGTGTTCTATGCGCTCAGCCCTGTGGATTGGAAAACCCGACACCGCTTGTGAGGTTCCGTGACTGCCTTTTCGTACCTTTTCTCGCCACTCCGTATCGGCGGAATGGAGGTGAGAAACCGCATCCTGTCGACCGGCCATGACACGGTCATGGTCCATGACGGGCACGTGACGGAAAGGCTGATCGCCTACCACGAAGCCCGCGCCAGGGGAGGTGTAGGGCTGATCGTCGTCCAGGTGTCGGGGGTGCATGAAACGGCCCGCTACACCTCGCATGTGCTTATGGCAACTTCGGACGATGCCATTCCCGGCTACAGGGTGCTGGCAGCGGCCGTCCACAAACACGGCGCCAGGATTTGCGGCCAGCTCTTTCATCCCGGTCGCGAAATCATGGAGACGCAGGACGGCACCGCACCGGTGGCCTACGCGCCGTCCGCCGTGCCGAACTCGCGCTTCCACGTGATGCCGGTGCCGCTCTCGAGAAAAATGATCCAGGAGATCGTCAGCGGTTATGGCGACGCGGCCCTTCGGCTGATGCAGGCCGGGTTTGACGGATGCGAGATCGTCGCCAGCCATGGCTACCTGCCCGCGCAGTTTCTCAACCCGCATGTGAACCGCCGGGAAGACGAGTATGGCGGCAGCATGGAAAACCGCCTGCGCTTCCTGCGCGAGATTGCCGAAACCATCCGTGCCCGTACCTCGCCTGATTTCGTCGTCGGGTTGAGGATCACAGGCGAAGAGCATGACAGCCAGACAATAGATGCCGGCGAAGTGCTGACCTTCTGCCAGATGCTGGATCAGGATGGCCTGATCGACTATTTCAGCGTGGTGGCAGGCACTTCGGCCTCGCTGAAGGGCGCGGTGCATATCGTGCCGCCCATGTATTTCTCTGCCGGCTATTCGGCGCCCTTTGCAGCTGCGCTGAAACAGCTTGTCGGCAAGCCCGTCTTTGTCGCCGGGCGTATCAACCAGCCGCAGACGGCCGAACAGTTGCTCGCTTCCGGCCAGGCGGACATGTGCGGCATGACGCGCGCCATGATCTGCGACCCTGAAATGCCGGCCAAGGCGGCAGCCGGTCGCCTCGACGACATCCGCGCCTGCATCGCCTGCAACCAGGCCTGCATCGGCCATTTCCACAAGGGCTACCCGATTTCCTGCATCCAGCATCCGGAGACAGGCCGCGAACTGACGCTCGGCATCAGGCCCCCGGTGGAGCGGCGCAAGCGCGTGATCGTTGCCGGTGCCGGGCCGGCCGGCATGAAGGCGGCGGCAGTGCTGGCTTCGCGCGGGCATGAGGTTGTCGTGCATGAGGCGGAAGCGCAACTCGGAGGACAGGCCAAGCTCGCCCAACTGCTGCCAGGACGCGCCGAGTTCGGTGGCATCATCACCAACCTTGCGCGCGAGATGGAGCTTGCCGGCGTGACCGTGCGGCGCAATTCGCCGGTCACGCGGGCGCTGGTGGAAGCCGAATGCGCCGATGCAGTCATCATCGCCACCGGCGGCAGGCCGCGCCGCCCATCCATCGAAGGCGGCGAGGGCACGCATCTGGTGGACGCCTGGCAGGTGTTGACGGGGCAGGCGAATGTCGGCGCCAATGTGCTGATAGCAGACTGGAAGGCCGACTGGATCGGCCTCGGCATCGCAGAAAAGCTTGCGCGAGACGGGTGCAATGTCACGCTCTGTGTCGAGGGCCTGTTCGCCGGGGAAACCATTCACGGCTATGTCCGCGACACCATGGTAGCAAACCTCCATCGGCTGGGCGTCCGCATAGTCCCCTATGCACGCCTTTATGGCGCCGATGGCGCCACCGTCTACATGGAGCACTGCGCCTCGGGCGAGCCGATCATATTCGAAGACATCGAGACCCTGGTCATTTCCCAGGGCCATGATCGGGTTGCGGAACTCGAAACGGAACTGGAGGATTTCGGAGGCGAAGTCCATGTGATCGGCGATGCGCTTACGCCTCGAACCGCCGAGGAAGCTGTCCTCGACGGCGCCAGGATCGGCTGCCTGGTCTGAGCCAGGAGGATTTCGTCCTGCCGGCAGCGACCGATGCTCGCCGGAGGCCCGGGCGATCTATCTTGACTGGTGATCGAGACGCGCCACCAGCCTGTCGCCCGCCCACTGGATCAGGCAGACCAGCGCTATAAGCACCGCGACGACGGCAATCATCACTGTCGTCTCGAACCGCTGGTAGCCATACCGAATGGCGAGATCGCCCAGCCCGCCCGCACCGATGGCGCCCGCCATTGCAGATGCCCCGACCAGCGTGACTATCGTGACTGTGAACCCGGCCACCAGACCGGGAAGCGCCTCTGGCACGAGAACCTCGCGGATCAACGCCCATCGGTTGCCACCCATCGCGCGAACGGCTTCAAGAAGGCCACGGTCCACCTCGCGCAGGGACACTTCGGCGATGCGGGCATAGTAAGGCGTTGCCGCGATGGACAAGGGCACGATTGCCGCTGTCGTTCCGATCGAAGTGCCGGCAATCAGCCGGGTCACGGGAATAAGCGCCACCAGAAGGATGATGAAGGGCACGGAGCGAAAGCCGTTGACGATGGCGCCGAGAATGCGGTTCACCCAGAGTTGTTCCGCTATGCCCCCGCGACCAGTCGCCACGAGCGCCAGCCCCAGGGGAAGCCCCGCCACGAGGGAGATCGCTCCCGATGCCGCCGTCATCACGATGGTTTCCCAAAGGGAACGCAAAAAGAGTTCAATCATCACGGGCGACATGGCCCAACACCTCCGTACGAGCTCCCCGGCTCTTCAGAAAGTCGATCGCACCGGCCACATCGCCGGAAGGAATGGCGAGAAAGAATGTGGCGAGCGGCTGTCCCTGCACATGATCCACGCCGCCATGGACGAGCCTGAAGCCGCTTGAAATCGCTGTTGCGAGTTCGGACAACAGCGGCTCGGCCGCCGGCTCGCCCGATATGTCTACCCGCAACATCGCCTCGCCCGTTTCTGCCTGAACAAGCCGTTCGGCGATCTGTGGCGGAAGCGTGGGGCGGATTTCACCCAGCAGGCTGCGCGTTATGTCGGATTTCGGATCGGCGAACACCTGCCAGACGGGCCCCTCCTCCACGATGCGCCCCGCATCGATGACAGCCACGCGGTCGGCAATGGCACGGACCACTTCCATTTCATGGGTGATGAGGATGATGGTAAGTCCAAATTTTCGATTGATGTCCTTCAGCAGCGCCAGAATCGAGCGGGTGGTTTCCGGATCCAGGGCCGATGTCGCTTCATCAGACAGCAGGATCCCCGGCTTGGCAGCCAATGCGCGGGCGATGCCCACGCGCTGCTTCTGCCCTCCAGAAAGCGATGCCGGATAGGCCTTCGCCTTTTCGGAAAGGCCGACAAGGGACAGC
>QGUU01000190.1 GCA_003242525.1 Pseudomonadota bacterium
CTGTCTTTGGTGTTCGGCGTCATGCGCATCGTCAACGTCGCGCATGGCGAGTTCTTCATGCTTGGCGCGGTGCTGGCCTGGGTGACCTCGAGCATGCTGGGCGGCCACCCTGCCCTCGGCTTCGCCGCCGCGCTGGTGGCGGCGCCGCTCGCGGTCGGCGCCGTGGCATGGCTGGCGGAAAGGCTGGTTCTGCAGCGGCTGGAGTACAATCCCGAGGCCACCATCGTCGCCACGATCGGCCTGCTCTATATCATTCAGCAGCTGGCGCTGACCTTCTACGGTCCGGAAGCCAGGCCGGTCCCGCCGCCCTTCAACTATCGCATTCTTTTGCCGTGGTTCGGCTATTCCGGCTACAAGCTCTCCATCATCGCCTTTTCCGCCCTGCTGCTGGTCGCGACCTGGCTGGTGCTGACGCGCACGAAGGTCGGGCTTCTCATGCGCGCCACGCAATATGACAGGGAGATCGCGCAGGCCTTCGCAATTCCCGTGGGCCGCGTCTATGCCGGCGTATTTGCGCTGGGCGCCATGCTGGCGGCAATAGCGGCGGTGCTGATCGTGCCAATCAGCCAGGCACATTATCTGATGGGACACGATCCACTGCTTCTGTCCTTCATCGTGGTCATCATAGGCGGACTGGGCTCCCTGCGCGGCACCGTGGTGGCCGCGATACTGATCGGCCTGTCCGACGGCATAATCTCGATGTTCTTTTCGCCCACGCTGGCCAAGATGGTAGCCACGCTGGCAGTCGCGCTTGTACTCGTATTCCGCCCGCAGGGCCTGTTCGGGGCAACGGCGCGATGACGGGGGAAGTTTCGCCGCTGCGGGTCTATCTGCTCCACGCAGCAATCATCCTTGCGCTGTTTGCGCTCAATTTCATGTTGCCGCCCTATCATCACGGCCTGATGGCGCGCATCATGGTCCTGGCCGTCTTCGCCATGGGCTACAACATGCTCTTTGGCTATGCAGGGTTGCTCAGCCTCGGCCATGCCATGTTCTTTGCGGCAGGCATGTACGGCACCGGGCTGGCCATCACCCATTTCGGCACTGGAGTTCCGGCCGCTTTCGCCTGCGGCATCGTTGCCGGCGCAGTGCTGGCGTTCGCTATCGGCCTGCTCGCCCTGCGCACCAGCGGCGTGGCGTTCATGATCGTGACCATGATGTTTTCGCAGGTCTTTTATCTTGCCATTCTCTATTTCGCGGCCTGGACCGGCGGCGACCAGGGAATGGTGCTGCAACAGGCGGCGCGGGTGGCCACGCTCGGACCGCTCGTGCTCGACCTGTCCCACCCTGTCGGGCGCTACATGGCGGCGCTTGCATTGTTCGCGATCGCTCTTTTCGCAACCCTCATCACCGTGCGCTCGCGCTGGGGACGGGTGCTCGTCGCGATCCGCGAGAACGAGGAACGCACAAGAATGCTGGGCTATGACACCTTTGCCAACAAGCTGGCCGTAACGGTGCTTTCCGGCACGATCGCGGCGGCCGCCGGCTCGGCCTTTGCGCTGCTGTTCGGCTATGTCGGCGCCAATTTCGCAGCCGTGCAATATTCCATCCTGCCCTTGCTGTGGGTTTTGCTCGGCGGGGCGGCCACGACGCTCGGCCCGTTGGTGGGGACGGTGGTCATGTACTATGTCACCGACACGGCGAGCAGCTACACTTCCGCGTGGCTGCTGATCGTGGGCGTGGTGCTTATCGCGCTGGTGCTGTTTTTCCCCAAGGGGATACTCGGGACGCTGCGGGAGCGTTGGGCGGGATGGTTGCCATGACGCCGCTGCTCGAAACACGGGGCCTGAAACGCCATTTCGGCGGCCTGAAGGCGGTGGATGGCGTCGATTTCACGCTCATGCCAGGCGAAATCCGCGCCGTCATTGGCCCGAACGGCGCCGGCAAGACCACTTTTGTCAGCCTCGTATGCGGGCGTATCACGCCCTCGGCGGGAACCATCGTCTTTCAGGGACGAGACATCACCAACCTGCCTGCGCACCGGAGAGTGAGGCAAGGCATCGCCTATACGTTCCAGATCACCAGCGTCTTCCCGAACCTCAGCGTCTACGACAATGTCGCCCTGCCGGTGCAGCGCACGCTCACCGATGGCCGGTCGCAGAAAGCGCTGCGCGAGGGGGCCATAGAAGCCTTGCAACGGACCGGCCTTGCCGACCGTGCCGGCGTGCCCGCCGGACAACTCGCCTATGGCCATCAGCGCCTTCTGGAAGTAGCGATGGGGCTCGCTCTCAGGCCCCGCCTCCTGATCCTGGACGAGCCGACGCAGGGACTTTCCGACGGCGAGATCGAGGATTTCGTCCGGCTTGTGCAGGAGGTTGCGAGCGAGGCCACCGTGCTTCTCATCGAGCACAACATGCCGCTGGTCATGCGTCTTGCCCATTGCATCACGGTGCTGGATGCCGGCCGGATTCTGGCGGAGGGCACGCCTGACGAGATCCGTGAAAATGTCGCTGTCCAGCAGGCCTATCTCGGCACCATCACGGGGGAAGCGGCGGCATGACCGGCGGGCCTATCCTGACGATCAGCAAGCTCGATTGCGGCTATGGTGGAGTCCAGGTGCTGCATGGGCTGGACCTTACCCTGAACCGCGGCGAAGTGTTGTGCCTGCTTGGCCGTAACGGCGCAGGCAAGACGACGACGCTGAAGGCGATCCTGGGATTGGTCAAGGCCAGTGCCGGCTCCATAAGAATGGAGCAGCTGGAGTTGACCGGAATCCCTGCACATGAAGTGCCGAAGGCCGGCATCGCCTATGTGCCGCAGGGCCGGCGCCTGTTCGCCGAAATGACCGTCTCCGAGAACCTCGAGATCGGGCTGATGGCACGCAACAGAGGCAAGGCGGTGCGCGAAGCGGTTCTCGACCTTTTTCCGCTGCTGCGCCAACGGCTGAACCAGCGATCGGGAACGCTGTCGGGTGGGGAGCAGCAGATGCTTGCCATGGCGCGGGCGCTCTGCCTTGAACCCAAGGTCCTTCTTCTGGACGAGCCGACGGAGGGCCTGATGCCTTCCATGATCGCCAGAATCCGCGAGACGGTGGCCAAATTGCGCGGCATGGGCGTATCCACCATCCTTGTCGAGCAACGCGTAGATGCGGTGCTGCCCCTGGCCGACCGGGTGGCATTCATCGAGAATGGCCGCAATCGCGAGACGGTCGGTGTGGAGGTCCTGCGCGCCGACCCTTCCGCGGTCAAGCGCTATGTCGGCGTTGGCTGATCCGGTCAGCCGTCCTGGCTGCCGAAGACCTGCCGGCCGTCGATCCAGACGCTTTCCACGTCAAGTTCCTCCGAGAGCGCGACGATATTGGCGGCAAATCCGGTAGCCAGCCGCCCCAGCCGATGCGCCTGGCCCGCAGCCTGCGCCGGATATGTCGAGGCCATGCGCAGGGCTTCTCCAAGCTCAAGACCAATGGTCCGGTGCATGAAACGCAGCGCCGAAGCCATGTCGAGATCGGCGCCAGCCAGCGTGCCGTCCGCCAGACGCAGCGATCCGTCCCTGCGGTAGATGTTGCGTCCGTTCAGCGTGAAGCTGTCCATGTCCGTCCCTAGCGGGGCCATCGCATCCGTGACGAGGAAAATGCGTCCCGGCCCCTGCTTGGCGCGCAGCGCGATGCGGATCGTTGCGGGATCGACATGGACCCCATCCGCAATCAGGCCGGCATGCAGCCCTCCTGCCTCGATTGCAGCCCCGACCAGCCCGGGCTCGCGGCTGCCGAGCTGGCTCATGGCGTTGAAGATATGGGTCACCACGCTTGCCCCCGAGTCTCCATAGGTCCGGGCTACGGCATAGCTTGTGTCGGTGTGGCCGAGGCTGACAACGACGCCGGCTTCGACAAGCGCCGCCACCTGCTGCGGACGAACCGATTCCGGCGCCACGGTCGTAAGCAGCACAGGTAGCGCCGTGCGCGCCCCGATCAAAGCCGCCTCGTCTGCGGGCGTCATGGGGCGGATAAGGGCTGGGTCGTGCGCTCCCTTCCGCGCAAGCGACAGGTGCGGACCCTCCAGATGCAGGCCGAGAAAGCCGGGCACCCGCTCGGCCGCGGCTCTTTTCCCGGCCTCGATTGCGGCTGCAGTGATTTCGGGCGTATCGGTTATCAATGTCGGCAGGAGCGCCGTCGTGCCGAAGCGCGCATGCGCGACGCAAATGGTGCGGATCGTCGCCACGTCGGGGAGGTCGTTCAGCATGACGCCACCCCCGCCATTGACCTGGAGATCGACAAAGCCCGGTGCAACCATGCCGCCATCCAGGACGTGACGTTCGACACCGGCCGGCACATCGGCGGCCGCTACAACGCCTTCCACCCGGTCCCCACGCACGATCAGGGCGGCGTTATCAAGCCATTGCTCGCCATCGAAAATACGCGCGCCGACGAGCGCGAATGATTTGCTCATCTCGTCTCCGTCACCTTTCGCAGATTCCGGGGCCGGTCGGGATCGAGTCCCCGACGGCGCGCGAAGGCCTCCACGAAGCCGTAAAAAGGAACGATCAGGGCGAGCGCGTCGGTCAGCGGATGACCCGTGGCGACGTGCGGCAGGTGGGCTGCCTTCCGGGCGAGCACCGACGTAACGGAAACTGCCGCGCCCTTGACGGTCAGCTCATCGGCCGTCTCGGCCAGAGAAGCCTCGGCCATGTCGCGCGCCGCCAGCACCAGTACCGGAAAGCCCGGCTCGACAAGTGCGAGTGGCCCGTGCATCACCTCCGCCGCGCTGTAGGCTTCAGCGTGCATGAAACATGTTTCCTTGAACTTGAGGGCAGCCTCGCCGGCAATCGCGAGCGTAGGCCCGCGGCCAAGCACAAACAGCGAGCCATCGTCGTCTAGCGCGTCAGCCAGCCCCATCCAGTCGCAGCGGACTGCCCTGGCCAGGTCGTCAGGAAGAGCCTGCAGAGCGGTCAGAAGCGCTGCATCCTCCGTCGCGTGCGCCATCAGCGCCAGTCCGGCGATGGCCGAATTGACGAAGGTCTTGGTTGCGGCGACGCTGCGCTCCGGGCCGGCCATGATGTCGATCGCATGTTCGCAAACGGCGGCCAGCGGCGAATCAGCCATGTTGGTCACGGCCACGGTCAACGCGCCGCCCGCACGCGCGCCTTCGGCCATGGCCACGATGTCGGGGCTCCGGCCCGACTGCGAGATTGCCAGGCAGGCAGAGCCGGCAAGCCTCAGCTTGCGCCCGTAAACCGACGTTACGGAGGGGCCTACGGAAGCGACGGCCAGTCCGGCAGTCAGTTCGATCGCATATTTCATGAAGGTTGCGGCATGGTCGGAGGAGCCGCGCGCCACGGTGACGACGAAATGCGGATCGCGCGCTCCGATCGCGCGGCCCGCATCACGCAATGTCGAATCGGAACGGTCGAGCAGCCGGGCCGCGGCCTCCGGAATTTCGTCGATCTCGCGGCGCATATGGGTCGTCAAATCCGGCCTCCATTGTCGTCGCCCGGCAGGCCGAGCCGCAACTCGGCAACGAAATCATAGGCGTCGCCGCGATAGATCGACCGGGTGAACTCTATAACCCTTCCGCTTGCGAGATAGGAGATACGCCTGTCCTTTAACAAAATCCCCAACCCCACAAAACCGACCTA
>QGUU01000191.1 GCA_003242525.1 Pseudomonadota bacterium
CGCCAATTCACACTATGTCACGCCACGGCCGACCCTGAATCAAGCCATCAAGTCGATCAAGGAAGAATTGCAGCACCGCCTGCAAGAGCTTGAAAAGGCCGGACGGCTGCTGGAGGCGCAGCGGCTGGAGCAGCGCACCCGCTTCGACCTGGAAATGCTGGAGGCGACGGGCTCTTGCGCCGGCATCGAGAACTATTCCCGTTACCTGACAGGCCGGGCGCCGGGTGAGCCGCCGCCGACGCTGTTCGAATATGTGCCGGATAACGCGCTGATCTTCATCGACGAAAGTCACGTCACCATTCCGCAGATCGGCGGCATGTATCGCGGCGACTTCCGGCGCAAGGCGACGTTGGCCGAATACGGCTTCCGCCTGCCATCCTGCATGGACAACCGTCCATTGCGCTTCGAGGAGTGGGACGCCATGCGCCCGCTCACCATCGCCGTTTCGGCGACGCCCGGCGCCTGGGAGCTTGAACAGTCAGGCGGCGTTTTTGCCGAGCAGGTCATCCGCCCCACCGGCCTGATCGATCCGCCTGTCGAGGTGCGCCCGGCCAAAACGCAGGTGGACGATGTGGTCGGCGAAATCCGGGAGACCACGGCAAAGGGCTATCGCACACTGGTGACGGTGCTGACAAAGCGCATGGCGGAAGACCTCACGGAATATCTGCACGAGCAGGGCATCCGCGTGCGCTACATGCATTCCGACATCGACACGCTGGAACGCATCGAGATCCTGCGCGACCTCCGGCTCGGGGCCTTCGATGTCCTGGTAGGCATCAACCTGCTGCGTGAGGGCCTGGATATTCCCGAATGCGGCTTCGTGGCCATTCTCGACGCCGACAAGGAGGGCTTCCTCCGTTCGGAAACATCGCTGATCCAGACGATCGGCCGCGCGGCGCGCAATGTCGACGGCAAGGTCATCCTCTACGCCGACACCATTACCGGCTCGATGGAGCGGGCCATGGCAGAGACCAACCGCCGCCGCGAGAAGCAGCTGGAGTACAACCGGGCGAACGGCATCACGCCGGAATCGGTCAAATCGCGCATCGCCGACATTCTCGAATCCGTCTACGAAAGGGATCACGTTCGCGCCGACATCTCGCAGTTTACCGACGATGCCGGGCAGATGGTGGGCAACAACCTCAAGGCCCATCTCGAATATCTGCAGAAGAAAATGCGCGATGCCGCGGCAGACCTGAACTTCGAGGAGGCGGCCCGGCTGCGCGACGAGATCAAGCGTCTCACGGAACTGGAACTGCAAATCTCGGACGATCCGCTGGCGAAATACGCCGAGAGCGAAAGCCCTGTTTCCGGACGCGAGAAAGGCCGCCACAACAAAGGCCGGGAGCGTCACCGCACGGTCGATGATGGCCAGTCGCTGTTCGCCAAGCCTTCGCTCGACGAAATGGGCCGTGCGGGCGATTTCGCGACACCTGCGGGCCCGGGTTTCAGGAAGCCCTCGCTGGACGACATGGGGCCGGGCACCGACATGCCGACGCCGGCCGGCGCGATTTCGCGCTCGCTGTTCAAGAAGCAGTCGGCCCGAGAAGCCCATGGCTCGGATTTCGGCGTGCCGGGCAACAGCAAGTCGCTGTTTCGCAAGAATACGCTGGATGAAATGACAGTGCGCCGCACCGAAAAGCCGATCGAGGGCGCCAAACCGGTCAGGGCGGATGACGTGAAGCCCCTGCGCCGTGAGCGTTCCGGCATCGGCTCCTATGAAGATCCGGCCGAAGCAAAACGCCGGCGGCGACCCGCCAAGACCGGAAAGCCCGGGAAATAGTCAGGCACCGGCATGACGACTCATGCCGGTGCCTGAGATTTCAGCTGACGAAAAAGTTCTGCGTCCCGTGCGCTTCGATGGCCTCGGCAAGCCTGCGCAGTGCGTGAACATAGGCGGCCGTGCGCATCGTGACCTGTTTGTCGCAAGCGATGGTCCAGATTGCCCGCCCTTCCCGCTCCATGACGGTCCGTAGCCGATCGTGGATTTCCTCCAGCGTCCAGTAATAACCCTGCCGGTTCTGCACCCATTCGAAATAGGAGACCGTCACGCCGCCCGCATTGGCCAGGATGTCCGGCAACACGATGGTCCCGTTCTTGGCGAGGATGTGGTCACCTTCCGTCGTGACGGGGCCATTGGCAAGTTCAAGCACCAGCTTGGCTTTCACTGAACCGGCATTGTCCGCATGGATCATGTTCTCCAGCGCAGCCGGTACCAGCAGATCGCAATCGACTCCCACCAGCCTGTCTGCGTCGAGTTGCTCATGACCGCCCTGCCCGATGGTGGAAGCAACAGAATGGCCGTCGGCCTTGGCCTTTAGCAACAGGTCCAGATGCAGCCCGTTGGGTGCGTAGACCGCACCTTGCGAGTCGGACACAGCGACGATCTTGTGTCCGTCGGCCGCAAGAAGGCTGGCGACATGCTGGCCGGCATTGCCAAAGCCCTGGATGGCAACTCGCATGGTGTCGCCAAGGCCAAGATCGGCCGCCAGGTGCCGCACGAGATAATAGCCGCCGCGCGCGGTCGCGTCGCCCCGGCCGAGAGAGCCGCCAAGCGCTATCGGCTTGCCGGTAATGACCGCTGGGGAGGATTGGCCGACGATCTGCGAATATTCGTCTTCCATCCAGCCCATGATCATGGCGTTGGTATAGACATCCGGCGCCGGGATATCGCGGTCAGGGCCGATGATGCGCGAGAACGCCTTGACGTAGGAACGCGACAGCCGTTCCAGTTCCGCCTTGGAAAGCTGGCGCGGGTCAACCTGAACGGCACCCTTGCCGCCGCCAAACGGCAGGTTCATCACCGCGCACTTGAACGTCATCCAGAAGGCCAGCGTCTCGACTTCATCTTCCGTTGCGTCGGGATGGAAGCGGATGCCTCCCTTGGTGGGCCCTCGCGTGTCGTCATAGCGGCATCGCCACGCGATGAAGGATTTTCGCGAACCGTCGTCCATACGGATCATCAGTCGCACTTTGGTGGTCTCGCGCGGATATTTCAGTTTCTCGATCACGTCTGCATCAATGTCGAGATGCGCTGCGGCCTCGTCCAACCGAACGAGTGCGTGTCCGAGAAGACTGTCTTCCGTCATGAAAACCCTCTCAATCGTGTGTGGGAGAACAGTCGTGAATAAATTGCACGGTCCGCATGCGCAAGGCGAAAAATTGCCTGCAACCGGGGGGAAGCAGCAACAAAAGTTCGAGGGCATGTCGGAATCAATCTGCCCCGTCCGTCCTGGGAGCATCGAACGCAAGCTCGAAAGGAGAACCGACATGGCCCAAGCGGCTGCGCAACCCGAATTTCCTCCCATGCCGAAAGCGCTCGGCGGGCTCACGCCCTATCTGTCGATCGAAGGTGCGGCGAAAGCGGCGGCCTTCTACGAAAAGGCTTTCGGAGCAGAGCAGGTCTTTGCCGTTCCGCCCGATGAGCAGGGTCGCACCATGCACATACATCTCTACGTGAACGGCTCAAGCCTGATGCTGAGCGACTTCTTCCCCGAGCACGACCATGCGGCCAAGCCGGTGCAGGCCTGCACCATGCAGCTGCACCTTGCCGAGGACGAAATCGATACATGGTGGCAGCGGGCCGTCGATGCCGGCTGCACCGTCACCACGCCGCTTCAGGTGATGTTCTGGGGCGACCGCTGGGGCGCCCTGCGCGACCCGTTCGGGGTGGAGTGGGCAATGAACGCTCCCGTGAAAGGGATCTGACGAAAAGGCCGGCGGATTCGAAAGCCGGCCACCAAGCCGCCGGGCAAGCTCCCTGCGGGCCCGGCGGCCTTCCTCTCAACCTGGAGGTGATGATGTCCTATGTCGACGGTTTCGTCCTTGCCGTGCCCAAGGCTCGGCTCGAGGAATACAAAGAAATGGCCCGGCTTGCCGGCTCGGTCTGGAAAGAGCACGGCGCGCTCGCCTATGTCGAATGCGTCGGGGACGATGTGCCCTTTGGCGAGTTGACGTCCTTCCCTCGCTCGGTGCAGGCGAAGGAAGATGAGGTCGTGGTTTTTGCCTGGGTCGTGTACGGATCGCGCCAGGAGCGCGATGACATTCTTGCCAAGGTCATGGCCGATCCACGCCTTGAGGGCAGCATGAAAGATGCTCCCTTTGACGGAAAACGCATGATCTACGGTGGGTTCGAGGCCTTCATCGAACTGTAGGCGGTTTCCGGAGCCGGCTTTCGGCTCGCTGCCTTGCCCTCCGGAAGCCTTCAGCAGAGGGCTTTCGCCTTGTACCTATGGTTGTCGGCGATGTGGCCGATGATCCCGGGGCTGGCAACGGGTATCGCAACCGCAGCGTGGGAGGTGCGTCTGCGGACGCTGCCTGCGGGCGTGACATCTTGCATCATTCACGATTTTGTGCGATAAAGCTGATGTTCGGGCATTTACGACCCGGAGACTGGAACGTTTGCGCGACCCTTTCCCCGATACTGTGAATATCTGACGGCCCCGTTTTTCGGCGGGGGGTTTTGTCGTGCGCAACGCACGATCGCCGAAGCAACCACCGGTACTTGCCTCCCACGCCAGGCGGCCAGCACCACAGACTGAACGGGTGAAGGAGTTCTCCCATGGCCCAAACCGGCACCGTAAAATTCTTCAACGCCACCAAGGGATTTGGCTTCATAACGCCGGACGACGGCGCCAAGGATGTGTTTGTCCATATTTCGGCCATCGAGAGGTCGGGCATGCGCACCCTGGTGGACGGCCAGAAGGTGACTTTCGACGTTGAGCCCGACCGCATGGGCAAGGGCCCCAAGGCGGTCAATCTTCGCGTCGAATAACGCGGTCGTTTACGCGACATGAAATAGCTTTTGGAAGGCACGGCGGGGATCGTCGTGCCTTTTTTACTGTTCGAAGCGAAGCTTTCGACAGAGGCAATGCTTGCTATCTACGGCCTGAGGCAAAAGTTTTCTTGCCTATGGCATAAAAATGGACCAAAAATACTGTTCCGGGCACTGCTCGGAACTAGGATGATGGGGTCATAGGAGTTTCCCATGCCGCAGACCGGCACCGTAAAATTCTTCAACCACGCCAAGGGATTCGGCTTTATCACGCCGGACGACGGAGCAAAGGACGTGTTCGTTCACATCTCCGCCGTGCAGGCGTCAGGGCTGCCGGGTCTGGAAGACGGGCAGAAAGTATCTTTCGACACCGAACCGGACAAGCGCGGCAAGGGACCCAAAGCCGTCAATCTGACGATCGGCTGACTCAGCTTTCCGGAACCGGAAACCGGTTTCGGAAGGTACTTTGCATAAGCCCTGAAGCTCGAGCGCCGCGGTCGAAACGAGGTTTGGTGCGCTTGGGCGAACGGCCGTTCCTTTTTCATGGCAGAGCCGTCGTTTGATGCCGGCCTTTCTCCATGATCGCGGTCGGCATTGTTCAGCCACCGTTCAGCCAACATCTCATATCAGTCTGCTTCATAACCGCCCTCGCTTCTCCCGAGGCGACGAACCGGACGAAGGAGACGGAAATGAACGGATTTGTGAAGACCGCCATCATGGTCACGGCGCTCGGCGCCACGACGCTCGCGACGCTTCCCGCTGCCAATGCCGGCGACTGGCGCTGGCGCCACCACC
>QGUU01000192.1 GCA_003242525.1 Pseudomonadota bacterium
GTTCTTTCTGTTCCTGGTGCTGCCTTTCGGCCTGAGGACGCAGGACGAGGACAATGAAGTCACCCTGGGTACGGTGCCGAGTGCGCCGCGCGGGCCACACATGCGCCGCGCTGCGCTGTGGACCACTCTCATTACCCTGATATTCATCGGTGTGCTTTACGGGGTGGTGGACGGGCTCGGCCTGGGTTTTGAGAATCTGCCGCGCTTCGTGCCCGACTAGGCTTTTCCTTGCAGGATAGGATCGAGGCGCAATCGCTTGATTGCCAAAAAAAATGCAAGGCTGAAAGCCTTGCAGTTTTAACGCGTCCGATCTGCTTTCCGGTTTCCCGGCGGCTGCGAGTAACCGCGCCTAGATCGCATCCTCCCAAGACTTTGACCGCGCAGGAAGGCGGGTTGTTTGTTCCGCCCTCTCAGTTATGCGTAAACTCTAGCCATGCGCGCGCGCCATGTCACGAAAAATTTTGCCCTGAAACGGGCAATCCTGTGATGCAGTGCACAATGATTGGGCGTCCATTCGTCAGTTGTTCACGAGCCTCTCTGGCGCGGGTTTCCATTCCGCCTTGAAATGGCTATGAAGCCTCTGCAAACAGCCTTTCGCGCGCCGATTCCGGCGCCCCCTTTTCACGGATTTCTGCATGCGTCTGTCGCGCTACTTCCTGCCCATTCTGAAAGAAAATCCGCGCGAGGCCGAGATCGTGTCGCATCGCCTGATGCTGCGCGCCGGCATGATCCGCCAGCAGGCTGCGGGGTCATTCTCCTGGCTGCCGCTAGGCAAGCGCGTGCTCGACAAGGTCTGCAACATCATTCGCGAGGAGCAGAACCGGGCCGGCGCGCTGGAAGTCATCATGCCGACCATTCAGTCGGCCGATCTGTGGCGCGAGAGCGGCCGCTACGATGATTATGGCAAGGAGATGTTGCGCATCAAGGACCGCCACGAGCGCGACATGCTCTACGGGCCGACCAATGAGGAAATGGTGACGGAGATTTTCCGCGCCTATGTCAAATCCTACAAGGATTTGCCGCTCAACCTCTACCATATCCAGTGGAAGTTTCGGGACGAGGTGAGGCCGCGCTTTGGCGTGATGCGCTCACGCGAGTTCCTGATGAAGGACGCTTATTCCTTCGATCTCGATTTTGAAGGCGCCAGAGCGGCCTACAACCGCATGTTCGTGTCGTACTTGAGGACGTTCACGCGCATGGGCCTGCAGGCTATCCCCATGCGTGCCGAGACGGGTCCTATCGGCGGTGACCTTTCGCACGAGTTCATCATCCTGGCCGATACGGGGGAAAGCCAGGTTTATTGCGACCGCAAGTACCTTTCACTCGAAGTGCCTGGCGAAAAGACCAATTTCGCAGATGCTGCCGAGATTGCCGAGGTCGTGAAGAGATGGACCACACCTTACGCCGCGACCGACGAGATGCATGACGAAACGGCATGGACCGAGGTCCCGGAGGCCGACCGGCTTTCGGCGCGCGGTATCGAGGTTGGCCACATCTTTCACTTTGGCGACAAATATTCGAGGCCGATGGGGGCGAAGGTGACTGGCCCTGACGGCAAGGATCATTTCGTTTCCGGCGGCTCGTATGGGATCGGTCCGACCCGCCTTGTGGCAGCCATCATAGAGGCCAGTCATGACGAGAACGGCATCATATGGCCGGAGGCGGTAGCCCCCTTCCATGTCGCGCTCATCAACATGAAGCCCGGCGATCCCGGCTGCGACACGCTCTGCGAAAAACTGCTGGCCGCATACGAAGCGGCAGGGCGCGAAGTGCTTTATGACGACACCGACAACCGGGCGGGTGCGAAGTTCGCAACGGCGGATCTTATCGGGCTGCCCTGGCAGGTGATTGTCGGGCCTCGCGGCGTTGGCGAGGGTACCGTCGAAGTGAAGAACCGCAGGACCGGCGAACGGGAAGTGAAGAAGATCGATGATCTTCTGGCTACCATGGGGAAAGCCGGGTGAATGACAAGGCGGCCATAGTGACCACTCACGCCAAGTCCGCGGCAGGCGCTGGCCCGTTCTCCGGCTTCGAGCGCATGGTGGCCTGGCGCTATCTGCGTTCCCGCCGCAAGGAAACCGTGATTTCCGTCATTGCCTCGATCTCCTTTCTGGGGATCATGCTTGGCGTTGCCACATTGATTGTCGTCATGGCGGTGATGAACGGCTTTCGTGCCGAATTGCTCACCCGCATTCTCGGGATCAATGGGCACCTGATTGTCACGCCGGTCGACATGCCGCTGGAGGACTACGCGGCCGTGGCCGACCGCATCAATCAGGTTCAGGGCATCAAATATGCGGTCCCGCTGATCGACGGCCAGGTTCTTGCGCAGGGCAATGTCGGCTCGGGCACCGGTGCGCTGGTGCGCGGCATACGCGGCCAGGACCTGGCGAAGGTTTCACTGGTCGCGGATAACATCAGGCAGGGCTCGCTTGCCGACTTCGACACGAGCGAGGGCGTGGCGATTGGCACACGCATGGCGCAGAATCTCGGTCTCGTGCTCGGTGATGTCATCACGCTGATCTCGCCGGATGGAGATGCAACGCCCCTCGGCACGATGCCCCGGCTGAAGGGCTATCCGGTTGTCGCCATCTTCGAGGTCGGCATGTCGGAATATGACAGCTCCATCATCTACATGCCTTTCGAAGAAGCCCAGCTCTATTTCAACCAGGAGGGCAGGGCGCAGCTGATCGAGGTCTATGTCGACAATCCGGATGCGGTCGATGCGCTGAAGCCGAAAGTGGAGGAAGCTGCGCAGCGCCAGATATTCCTGACTGATTGGCGCCAGCGCAACCAGACCTTTTTCTCGGCCCTGCAGGTGGAACGCAACGTCATGTTCATGATCCTGACGCTGATCGTTCTGGTGGCGGCGTTGAACATCATTTCCGGCCTGGTAATGCTGGTAAAGGACAAGGGCCATGACATCGCGATACTGCGCACCATGGGCGCGACGCGCGGCGCGATCCTGCGCATTTTCCTTATGACAGGTGCGGCAATCGGTGTTGTCGGCACGATCGCCGGTGTGGTCCTGGGCACCGTCGTTTGCCTCAACATCGAGCGCATTCGTGAATTCTTCTCCTGGCTGTCGGGAACGGTTCTGTTCAATCCGGAACTCTATTTCCTCAGCCAGTTGCCCGCGCGCATGGACCTCTCCGAAACGCTTTCGGTGGTCGCCATGGCGCTGATCCTGTCGTTTCTCGCAACGCTGTTTCCGGCTTGGCGTGCAGCGCGGCTGGAGCCCGTCGAAGCCCTGAGGTACGAATGAAGGGCGAAGTCATCATCGAACTGAAAGGGGTTTCGCGCCATTACGTCCAGGGCTCGCGCCGGCTCACCATTCTGAACGGGGCCGATTTTTTGCTGCACCAGGGCGAAATGGTGGCTTTGGTCGCGCCTTCGGGAACGGGAAAATCCACCCTGTTGCATACGGCCGGCCTTCTGGAGCGACCCGACGCCGGCGAGGTAATCCTGGCTGGCCGCTCCTGCGGTGGCCTGTCAGATGACGAGAGAACCGCTATCCGACGCAACGATCTCGGCTTCGTCTACCAGTTTCATCATCTGCTGCCGGAATTCTCGGCACTCGAAAACATCATGATGCCGCAGCTGATCAAGGGGCTTCCGAAGCAGGTCGCGGCGGAGCGCGCGGCCCAACTGCTGGACTACATGAAGATCGGCAACCGTGCCCAGCACCGGCCGGCCGAGCTTTCCGGCGGCGAACAGCAGCGTGTGGCCATTGCGCGCGCCGTGGCGAACGCGCCACTGGTGCTTTTTGCCGACGAGCCCACCGGAAATCTCGACCCGGGCACGGCGTCTTATGTTTTCGATGCGCTGGAAGCGCTGGTCAGGCAGTCCGGATTGGCAGCACTCATCGCCACACACAATCATGAGCTCGCCCGGCGCATGGACCGGAGAGTTACGCTCTCTGACGGAAAGATCGTACCGCTGTAAGTCGGCGATTCCGACCCTCCGCGTGCCAGGCTGGGTAAATCCCGACTTATACGCTCGCGCTGCTCCAGCGGTTGAGATGCCGCAGCCGTTTAACATTGTCTTAACCATACGCCGACAGGATAAGCGTCTGCTGTCGCATTGCCGTGATGTTCTTCCGGTAAAAGGCAGTTGTCGAACGACGTCGACCGCGGATGTACCGGCGACGTCGCGACAGACGAGGAAGCGGGGCCCAGGCTCCGCTTTTTTGTTGCCCGGACGACGGAAAGGCAATTGGCAGCCTTCGCCTGCTTGAAACGGCTTCAGTTGAACTTGTACTTCAAACCGAGCCGGACGGTGTGGAAGGATGGCTCGACCTCAATGGCGCCGGCAGTCCCGAAGTCCTCCTTTTCAAAATGCGAGTAGCGGTACTCGATGCCTGCCGTCATCTTGCTGGATACCACGGTTTCCAGTCCCCCACCGATAGAGAAGCCGCTTCCGCTCCAATCCAGGCTGCCACCGCCGAGAGCCGGGTTCGCTTCTGCCTTGAAATGTGCCCAACTGTAGCCACCCAGCGCGTAGGCCAGGGTGGCGGCGTTTACTTTCACGCCAATGCGGCCGAGGATGTTAAAGCCATAGTCGGCCTTGACGTCGACCAGATTTCCGAATCCGCTAAGGTCCAGATCCGTGCTGATGCCGGAAATATTCCCGTCGGCCATGATGCCGGCAACGAAATTGCCAAAGTCGTGATCGTAACCGGCGCTGAGTTCGCCAAAAACTCCCTCGCCGCCGATTCCGTTGAATCCGATCACCCCGAGAAAAGAAATATCGTGGACAACTTCGCCGGCGCCCAACGCACCACCGACATAGAAACCCGTCCAGTCATAGGCAGGTGAGGCAATTGCCGGACCGGTTGCATCAGAGTTGAAGCGGTAGTTGGCCCCGATATGAAAGGTGTGAGTTGAGGGCTCCAGGGTCAGAATTCCGCCGGTACCGTCGATCGCCTCGTCACCGTAGTTGGCGTAGCGATACTCGCCCTTGATCGTCCAGTTGCTACCGACGACGGTTTCCATGCCTACGCCGAGAATGTAGCCGCTACGGTCTGCGTCAGCGCTGAAGCCAGCGCCCGGGGTCGATACGTCCAGTCTGAAATGTTGCCATGTAAATCCGCCCAGCACGTAAGCCAGAGTGCTCTCGTTCCACAGATAGCCGAGGCGGGCGGCAGCATCGAAACCATAGCTGTTGGCAAATTTCACCTCAAGGAGAGGTCCGATTTCCAGCTGTGGTCCTATGTTGCCCATATGGACATCGATGAATCCGCCGAGAAGCAGGCGGTCGGTCAACATATGATCGTAGCCGAAAGTCAGCTCGCCAAAAATGCCTTCGCCGCCGATTCCGTTGAAGCTCAGCGGACCCAAGCCGATCTGGTGGTTGACGGCACCTGCTCCGGCGCCCGCTCCGATATAGATGCCTGACCAGTTGAAGCCGGCCGCTGCAGGCCCTGCTGCATCGGCCGCGTAGCTTGATGCTGTGAGAATAACAAACCCTGCTGCCGACAGCAGCGTCGACGAGATACAATTACGCACGCCCCACCCCTTCGCGAACCTATTTAAGTACTTACCGGCCGTCGTTTTTTAAGCTTTTTTC
>QGUU01000193.1 GCA_003242525.1 Pseudomonadota bacterium
CCATGACCACTTTTACCCAGGGCGTACAAGCAGCCGCAGCGGAGTTGCGTGCACTCTTTCCCGAGACCCCGCTGCAGGAAAATCCCTACCTGTCGCGAAAATTCGGTGCTCATATATTCCTCAAGCGCGAGGATCTGACGCCTGTGCGCTCCTACAAGATCCGGGGCGCCTTCAATTTTTTCCGCAAGGCCCTGGTCATGGGCACGGGCGCGGATCTTTTCGTCTGTGCCTCCGCCGGCAACCATGCCCAGGGCTTTGCCTATGTCTGCCGCCATTTCGGCAAGCGCGGCGTTGTTTTCATGCCCGTGACGACGCCGCAGCAGAAGATAGACAAGACGCGGCTGTTCGGCGGAGATTTCGTCGAGATCCGACTCGTGGGTGATTTCTTCGATGATTGTTATCGCGCGGCCTTCGAGTTCACGGAGGCGGCGGGTGGGGAGATGGTTCCGCCCTTCGACCACAAGGCGATCATCGAGGGGCAGGCGACCGTGGCGCTGGAGATCGTCAACCAGATGCCGGCCGGCCGCATGGCCGACATCGTTACGCTGCCAGTTGGTGGCGGCGGACTGGCGGCCGGCGTAACCCGCTACTTTGCCGGATGCCGGCTGGAACCCCGATTTGTCTTCTGCGAACCGGCCGGCGCGGCAAGCCTTCACGGCAGCCTGACCGCCGGAAAGCGGGTGAAGCTGGCCAAGGTGGATAATTTCGTTGACGGGGCGGCCGTGGCGGAGATCGGCCGTGAGCCTTTCAGGCAACTGAAGAATTTCTCCGCCGACACGGTGCGGCTGGTGCCTGAAAACCGGGTCTGCGCCACCATGGTGGAGATGCTGAATGTGGAGGGCGTGGTGCTGGAGCCGGCGGGGGCGTTGGCGGTCGATTCACTCCGCGACTTCCAGAAAAAGGAAATCAGGGGAAAAACCATCGTCTGCATCGTATCCGGCGGCAATTTCGATTTCGAGCGGTTGCCGGACGTGAAGGAGAGGGCCCTGCGCTTCGAGGGCCTGAAGAAATACTTCGTAATCCGCTTGCCCCAGCGTCCCGGCGCGCTGCGGGACTTCCTGGAGCTTCTGGGCCCTGACGATGACATCACCCGATTTGAGTATCTGAAGAAGTCGGCCCGCAATTTCGGCTCCGTCCTGATCGGCATCGAAACCAAGGAGCCACGCAATTTCGACCTGCTGATCGCCAGTTTCGACGCAAACGGCGTTCAGTACCAGGACATTACTGACAATGAGACCTTGGGAGGATTCATCATTTAACCGGCCGGTTTCGGTCGTCCGTCACCTTTTGGGCTTGCGCAGCAAATAGGTGTCCATGATCCAGCCATGCCGGTGGCGGGCCTCCTCGCGAAGGCGCACGATTTCGCTTTCCACGTCGCCCAATCGCCCGCTGACAAGAATCTCGTCAGGCGTGCCCAAATAGGCGCCCCAATAAATCATTGCATCCTTGTCCGCGACCGAGCGGAACGCCTGCTGGCCGTCGAGCAGCACGACCGCGGTGTCGGCGTTTTCGGGCAGGCCATTTTCGGCCAGCCGGCGGCCGGTTGTGACGAGGAAGGGATCGCCGATGCGGTTCAGGGCCATCCTGTGGCCTGCCGCAAGCGCCTGGATGGCCGTAATGCCCGGGATCACTTCTTGTTCGAAGGCGACATTGCCACTTGTGGAAACCCGCTCCAGGATGCGCAACGCGCTGTCATAGAGCGAAGGATCACCCCAGATAAGGAATGCGCCGGCTCCGTTTTCACCGACCTCCTCGCGTATGAGTCGCTCGTAGATTTCGGCAATGGCGGCGTGCCAGTCGTCCACCGACTTGCGGTAGGAATCGCTGCATTCCGCGCGCAGAGGCATTTCGAACTCGACCCGCCGGCAATGCGGATTGGTGACGAACCGATCGCAGATTTCGCGTCGCAGTTCCGCCAACTCGCTTTTCTTTTCGCCTTTGTCGGGAATGAAGAGCACGTCTGCGCGGTTGAGCGCATTGACGGCCTGGATCGTGACATGTTCAGGATTGCCGGTGCCGATGCCGACGACGAATATCTTGCGCATGGCGATGTCCTGCCCGAACGGCCGGCCACTGTCCAGCGGAAGGATCAGCAACGATATAAGTTGCAGCCGAAAGGCTTGCGGCCGGCGGCAAAGCCATTAAGGGAGAGAAGGTCTGGCGTGACGGCGGGCGTGGCCGCACATTCGATCAGGCCCGTACGGCAGGAAGGCTGCAGATGACGGTGGCAATCTATGTAGCGATCGCCGAGAATGGCGTGATCGGCCGCGAGGGCGGCTTGCCATGGCGGCTTCCCACCGATCTGAAGCGGTTCAAGGCCGACACGATGGGCAAGCCGATCGTCATGGGCCGCAAGACGTGGGAAAGTTTTCCCAGGCGGCCGCTCCCGGGCCGGCTCAACATCGTCGTGACCCGCGATCCCTCCTATCGGGCTGAAGGTGCGGAGGTCGTCCATTCGCTGAAAGACGCGCTCTCGCTGGGGCGGGTGAGGGGTCGCTGCCTGCCGGGTGGTCCAGACGAGATCTGTATCGTTGGCGGCGGCGAGATCTATGCACAGGCACTACCGTTGGCCGACCGGCTGCATGTGACTCACGTACGGGCGGTGGTTGATGGGGATACGAGCTTTCCCGCGATAGACCCCGCAGTCTGGCGGGAAGTTTATTGCGACGAGGTTCCGGCCGGCGAGAAGGACAGCCATGCGACCCGCTATGTCGTTTACGAACGCCGCAACCCGCCTGGTTGAGCTGTGGTGCATGAGAATTTGTCGCTGCGGCACTTGAAAGCGCCTGCAGTGCACTGATCTCGTTGAAAGCGTCGCGCTGCGCCCCTATAGAGGGTTGACTAGTATGTCGGCACCGCGCAGCGGTGCGAGAAAGTCAGCGAAAGGACATCATGCCCTGGAACGACAAGAGTGGCGGTGGCGGCCCCTGGGGAGGCGGTAACAATGGCGGCCCCTGGGGGCAGGGGCCTCGCGGTCCGGGCGGGCCTACCGGTGCGCCTCCCGATCTGGAAGACATCATCCGGCGCGGCCAGGATAGGCTGCGGCGTGCCTTGCCGGGCGGCGGCGGGGCAAGCCCTGCCTTCATCGGCCTCGTCGTGCTGGCGTTGCTTGTCCTGTGGGGTTTCAAGGCTGTCTATACGGTCCAGCCGGACGAAGTGGCGGTTGAACTGCGCTTCGGCAAGCCGAAGCCCGAACTTTCCGAGCCGGGCCTGCATTTCCACTGGTGGCCAATAGAGACGGTGGAAACGGCAAAGATTTCCGAGCAGCTGGTGAATATTGGCGACAGCGCCCGGTCCACCGGGTCGTCCGGCCTGATGCTGTCAGGCGACCAGAACATCGTCAATGTGCAGTTTTCCGTTGCCTATGAAGTGTCCGATCCTCGGGCCTATCTGTTCGACGTGTCAGATCCCGACGGCATGCTGAGACAGGTTGCCGAAAGCGCGATGCGCGAGATCGTCGGCCGGCGCCCGGCACAGGATATTTTCCGCGACAATCGTGAAGGGATTGCTGCGGACGTGCGCGACATCATCCAGAACACGCTGGACAGCTACAGGGCGGGACTGACCGTCAACGCGGTGTCGATCGAGGACGCGGCTCCACCGCGCGAGGTTGCCGATGCCTTTGACGAGGTGCAACGTGCCGAGCAGGACGAGGACCGCTTCGTCGAGGAAGCCAACCAGTATTCCAACCAGAAGCTGGGTGCGGCGCGCGGCCAGGCAGCTCAGGTGCGCGAGGAAGCGGCGGCTTACAAGAACCGCGTCGTGCAGGAGGCCGAAGGCGAGGCCAAGCGCTTCCTTTCAGTCTATGAAGAATATGCGAAGGCGCCGGACGTCACGCGCCGACGCATTTACCTGGAAACGATGGAGAGGATTCTGAAGGATTCGAACAAGGTGATTGTCGGAGAGGGCGGAAGCCAAGGCGTGTTACCCTATCTGCCCCTGCCTGAATTGCAGGCCAGGCCCCCTGCTGCTCCTGCGGCCAATGCAGGAGGTAACCCGTGATGGCAAACCGTCTTCCCGTGGTGGCGGTGATCGGCCTCATCGTCCTGTATCTGCTCTATTCCTCCATCTTCGTCGTCAACGCACGACAGCAGGCGATCGTGCTGCGCTTCGGCGAGATCGTCGACGTCAAGACCGAACCCGGAATCTACTTCAAGCTGCCGTTCGCTTTCCTTGAGGCGGACAATGTGCAGAGGATCGAGAAACGGGTTCTGCGTTTCGACCTGGATGACATTCGCGTCCAGGTTTCCGGCGGCAAGTTCTACGAGGTCGATGCTTTCATCGCCTACCGCATTTCGGATGCCCGTGTGTTCCGAGCCACGGTTTCGGGTTCGATCGAGCTGGCCGAGCAGCGGCTGAGGACACGACTGGATGCGGCCTTGCGCCGGGTCTACGGCTTGCGCGGCTTCGAGGCAGCTCTCTCGGAAGAACGCGCCGACATGATGCGCGAGGTGCGTGACCAGTTGCGGCCGGCGGCGACATCGCTTGGCCTTCAGATCGAGGATGTCCGCATCCGCCGCACCGACCTTACGGCCGAGGTTTCGCAACAAACCTATGACCGCATGAAGGCCGAACGCCTTGCAGAGGCAGAACGGCTGAGGGCGCGGGGCCGGGAGGCGGCGCAGCGAATCCGTGCGCGGGCGGACCGCGAGGTTATCGAAATCGTGGCAGCGGCACAGAGAGAAGCAGAGATCCTGCGCGGTGAGGGCGATGCCGAGCGTAGCGCCATCTATGCCGATGCGTATCTGCGCGACCCCGAATTCTTCGCGTTTTACCGGTCGATGAGTGCATATGGAACTGCACTGGAAAATACCGGCACGACGATGCTTCTGACGCCGGATTCGGATTTCTTCCGTTTCTTCCGCGATTCAGAAGGCAAGGCCCTGGTTCAGCCTGGGGCGCCGACCCGAGAGGCGCCCGCGGCGGGCCCGGCTGCCGGATCGGCGCCCGCGAACGGCTTGCCGGCGGCGACCGCTGGGCAGTAGCCGCCCGTGCATGATTTCCTGACCGCCCTCGGCCTCGTGCTCGTCGTCGAGGGCGTCATCTATGGTGGGTTCCCTGGCCTTGCCAGGAAGCTGGCCGTGGAGATGCTGTCAATGCCTGAGAGCACGCTTCGCGCCGCGGGCCTTTTCGCCGCGGCGGTGGGTGTTGGCATCGTTTGGCTGGTGCGCGGCTGAGAACCTTTTGCCGCGTGGCCGCCTTTAGTCGCAAACGCGCCGTATTTTTCGCCAACATGGCGCGACATGCATCGGCGGAAGCGCCATGTCCTCAATGCCGGGAGGCCCCTATGACCAACCAATCCTTGCTGCGCGGCGCCAGGGCCGCTTTCACCGCTGCGGTCGCGCTCGCCCTGGTCGGCATGTCCGCATTGCCTTCCGCTGCTGCGACGCCGCCGCCGGCGAATGGCCCGGCCTCCGTGGCGGATCTGGCGGAGAAGCTGCTGGGAGCGGTGGTTAACATATCCACGTCGCAAACGGTGAAGGGCACGGAGGGCCCCGCACCGGGGCCCAACCGCAAGTTCCCCCAGGGTAGGCCTTCCAGGACTTCTTCGCTAA
>QGUU01000194.1 GCA_003242525.1 Pseudomonadota bacterium
AGCTTTACCTGTCGCTGTTGGTGGATCGTTCGGTCGGCCGCGTCGCCTTCGTCGTATCGACCGAGGGCGGCATGGACATAGAACAGGTCGCGCAGGACACGCCGGAAAAGATCATCACCCTCGCAATCGATCCGGAAACGGGCGTCACCGAGTCCGACATCGCGAAGCTCAACACGGCGCTGAATCTGACCGGCGGGGCGGCCGAGGACGGCGCGCTTGTATTTCCGGCGCTCTACAAGGCGTTCGTGGAAAAAGACATGAGCCTGCTCGAAGTCAATCCGCTCATCGTCATGAAGAACGGTCGGCTGAGGCTGCTCGACGCCAAGGTGTCGTTCGACAACAATGCACTTTTCCGCCATCCCGACATTGTGGACCTCCGCGACGTGACCGAGGAGGACGAGAAGGAGATCGAAGCCTCCAAATACGATCTCGCCTATGTCGCGCTTGACGGGAATATCGGCTGCATGGTCAACGGCGCCGGCCTCGCCATGGCGACGATGGATATCATCAAGCTCTACGGCGCCGAGCCGGCGAACTTTCTCGATGTGGGCGGCGGTGCATCGAAGGAGAAGGTCACGGCTGCCTTCAAGATCATCACCGCAGATCCGGCCGTCAAGGGCATCCTGGTCAACATCTTCGGCGGCATCATGAAGTGCGACGTGATCGCCGAAGGCGTGGTTGCGGCGGTGAAGGAGGTTGGCCTCAAGGTTCCTCTTGTGGTGCGGCTGGAAGGCACCAATGTCGAATTGGGCAAGAAGATCCTGCGCGAGAGCGGCCTGAACGTCATTCCGGCCGACGACCTGGACGATGCAGCCAAGAAGATCGTAGCCGCGGTGAAGGGTTGAGGCCCCACCATGAACAAGCATGCTGCCCGCGTGGCCGTGTGGAGGCGATCATGAAGGGCCGGACGCCAATGATCGATGACAGGCATCCTGCAGGGATTGCAGTGCCGTCGACACGCCATGCGCCGCAGCACGCTTCGCGGGCGCCCGGCAAAAGGACCGCCTGGTCCGGCCGCGGGGCACGCACGACATTGACCGAAACCGGGTTTACGGCCCTGTCCGTACTGCCGAACCTTTCCTAGAACGCTGACCGAAACGGGGGCGCTGGCCGCATGTCCATTCTCGTTGACAAGAACACCAAGATCCTCGTCCAGGGCCTGACCGGCAAGACAGGCACCTTCCACACGGAGCAGGCGCTGGCCTATTACGGCACCCGGATGGTCGGCGGCATCCACCCGAAAAAGGGCGGAGAGACCTGGCATGGCAATGTCGGCGGCAAGCAGGTCGATCTGCCGATCTTCGCCTCGGTGGCCGAAGGCAAGGAAAGGACCGGCGCCACGGCCTCGGTTGTCTATGTGCCGCCGGCCGGGGCGGCGGACGCCATCATCGAGGCGATCGATGCCGAGATTCCTTTCATAGTCTGCATTACCGAGGGTATTCCCGTCCTCGACATGGTCAGGGTCAAGGCCCGGCTTGAGCGTTCCAGGTCGCGATTGCTCGGCCCTAACTGCCCGGGCATTTTGACGCCCGAGCAGTGCAAGATCGGCATCATGCCCGGCAACATCTTCCGCAAGGGCTCGGTAGGCGTTGTTTCCCGTTCCGGAACGCTTACCTATGAGGCGGTGTTCCAGACCACCAATGTCGGTCTCGGCCAGACAACGGCCGTTGGCATCGGCGGCGACCCGGTCAAGGGCACCGAGTTCATAGACGTGCTCGAGATGTTCCTGGCAGACCCTGAAACGGAATCCATCATCATGATTGGCGAAATCGGCGGTTCCGCCGAAGAGGATGCCGCGCAGTTCCTCAAGGACGAGGCCAGGCGCGGCCGCAGGAAGCCGATGGCAGGCTTCATCGCTGGACGCACAGCCCCGCCCGGCCGCACCATGGGGCACGCTGGTGCCGTCATCTCCGGTGGCAAGGGCGGCGCGGAAGACAAGATCGCGGCCATGGAATCGGCCGGGATCAAGGTTTCGCCCTCACCGGCTCGCCTGGGCACCACACTTGTGGAAGCTATCAAAGGGTAAGGAACGGGCATACGGCTCCTCCGACCGAAGTTTTCGAACGGCAAAGGCCAAAGGCAATTGCCGGAGCAGGCAACAAGGAAGCAGGCGGCAGGGCAACGGGTCAGACGGGTCGAAAGCCATATCGTCCCGCCGGCCCGTAGTCCTGCTCCCCGCCAACAGGAGACGGAGCGCGGCTCCGCGAACAAGGCGATGGTACGGCAAGATCAGGCAAACGACCGGTTTTCCCTCACGTCTTTCCTCTACGGAGGCAATGCAGACTATATCGAGGCGCTCTATGCGAGCTATCAGGAGGATCCCGCCTCGGTCGATCCCGAGTGGCGTGAATTCTTCGCGTCCCTGAAGGACGATGCGGCGGATGTGAAGAAGAGCGTGGCCGGCCCTTCATGGGCGCGGCCCTCCTGGCCGCCCACGGCCAATGGCGAGCTCGTGTCCGCTCTGGACGGCAATTGGGCGCTTGTCGAAAAGGCGGTCGAGAAGAAGATCAAGGACAAGGCGGCGGCCGGGGGCGCAACGCTGTCCCAGGAGGAAGTCCATCGGGCAACGCGGGACTCCGTGCGTGCCATCATGATGATCCGCGCCTTCCGCATGCGCGGGCATCTCCATGCAAACCTGGACCCGCTTGGCATTGCCACCCCGCCCGAGGACTACAACGAGCTGTCCCCGGAAAACTATGGCTTCACCGAGGCCGACTACGACAGGCCCATCTTCATCGACAATGTCCTGGGGCTGGAGTTCGCCACCATCCGGCAGATGCTGGACATTCTCAAGCGGACCTATTGCTCGACGCTTGGCGTCGAGTTCATGCATATTTCCGACCCTGAGGAGAAAGCCTGGATCCAGGCCCGCATCGAGGGCGTCGACAAGGAGATTTCCTTTACTCCCGAGGGCAAGAGGTCGATCCTGCAGAAGCTTATCGAGGCCGAAGGCTTCGAGCAGTTCATCGACGTAAAATACAAGGGCACCAAGCGGTTCGGGCTTGACGGCGGCGAGTCTCTGATTCCGGCGCTGGAGCAGATCATCAAGCGCGGCGGCCAGCTTGGCATGAAGGAGATCGTGCTGGGCATGGCTCATCGCGGCCGCCTGAACGTGCTTTCCCAGGTGATGGGCAAGCCGCACAGGGCCATTTTCCACGAATTCAAGGGCGGTTCCTTCACGCCCGACGACGTGGAAGGCTCGGGCGACGTGAAGTATCATCTGGGCGCCTCGTCTGACCGCGAATTCGACGGCAACAAGGTGCATCTGTCGCTGACCGCGAACCCGTCCCACCTGGAAATCGTCGACCCGGTTGTCATGGGCAAGGCCCGCGCCAAGCAGGACCAGCTCTATGGCCGCAGCCGCGAGGAGATCGTCCCGCTGGTCGAGCGCGCCAAGGTCCTGCCGTTGCTCATCCATGGCGATGCAGCCTTTGCTGGCCAGGGCGTGGTCGCGGAGTGCTTCGGCCTGTCGGGCCTGCGCGGGCATCGCGTTGCCGGCACGCTGCATTTCATCATCAACAACCAGATTGGCTTCACCACCAATCCGCGCTTCTCGCGCTCCTCGCCCTATCCGTCGGACGTGGCGAAGATGGTCGAGGCACCGATCTTCCACGTCAATGGCGACGATCCGGAAGCAGTGGTCTACGCCGCCAAGATCGCGACCGAATACCGGATGAAGTTCCACAAGCCGGTCGTCATCGACATGTTCTGCTACCGGCGCTTCGGCCACAATGAGGGTGACGAACCCGCCTTCACGCAGCCGATCATGTATCGCGCCATCCGGTCCCACAAGACGACGGTGCAGCTCTACGCCGAAAAGCTGATCGCCGAAGGCCTGGTCACCCAAGCCGATGTCGACAGGATGAAGGCCGACTGGCGCGCGCACCTTCAAACCGAATGGGAAGTCGGCCAGCAGTACAAGCCCAACAAGGCGGACTGGCTGGACGGCGCCTGGACCGGGCTGCGCATCGCCGACAGCCAGGACGAACTTCGCCGCGGCAAGACGGCCGTGCCGGTAAAGACCCTGAAGGAAATCGGCAGGAAGCTGACCGAAGTACCGAAGGATTTCGAGGTACATCGCACCATCCAGCGATTTCTCGACAATCGCCGCCACGCCATCGAAGCCGGCGAGGGCATCGACTGGGCGACCGCCGAAGCGCTGGCCTTCGGGTCGATCCTGCTCGAGGGCAACCCGGTCAGGCTTTCGGGCCAGGATTCGGAGCGCGGCACCTTCAGCCAGCGCCATTCGGTGCTTTACGATCAGCGCGACGAGCGGCGCTACATTCCGCTGAACAACCTCTCTGCCGCGCAGGCAGGCTATGAGGTCATCAATTCCATGCTGTCGGAAGAAGCGGTGCTCGGCTTCGAGTATGGTTACAGCCTTGCCGATCCGCGGGCTCTGACGCTGTGGGAGGCGCAGTTTGGCGATTTTGCCAATGGCGCGCAGGTCCTGTTCGACCAGTTCATTTCTTCCGGCGAACGCAAATGGCTGAGAATGTCCGGCCTGGTCTGCCTGCTGCCGCATGGCTACGAAGGCCAGGGACCGGAGCACTCCTCCGCGCGCCTGGAGCGATTCCTGCAGCTCTGCGCCGAAGACAACATGCAGGTCGCGAACTGCACCACGCCGGCCAACTATTTCCACATACTGCGCCGGCAGCTCAAGCGCGACTTCCGCAAGCCGCTGATCCTGATGACGCCGAAATCGCTGCTGCGGCACAAGCGGGCGGTTTCCACCATCGCGGAACTGTCAGGCGAAAGCTCGTTCCACCGGCTGCTGTGGGACGATGCGCAATATCTCGGCAACGAGCCCATCAAGCTGGTCAAGGATTCCAAGATTCGCCGCGTCGTGCTGTGCTCGGGCAAGGTCTATTACGATCTTTACGAGGAGCGCGAGAAGCGCGGAATCAACGACATCTACCTGCTGCGCGTCGAGCAGCTCTATCCTTTCCCCGCCAAGGCGCTGATCACGGAGCTGTCACGATTCCGCAATGCCGAAATGGTGTGGTGCCAGGAAGAGCCCAAGAACATGGGGGCGTGGTCGTTCATCGATCCTTACCTGGAATGGGTGCTCGCACATATCGATGCCAAGCACCAGCGCGTGCGCTACACTGGCAGGCCAGCCGCAGCCTCACCTGCGACAGGACTGATGTCGAAGCATCTGGAGCAGCTCGCCGCCTTCCTTGAAGACGCACTGGGCGGGTGAGCGGACTGGCAGGGAAACCTCGAATAACGGGAACGGATCATGGCCATTGAAATCAAAGTCCCGACATTGGGCGAATCGGTCACCGAAGCGACCGTCGGCAAGTGGTTCAAGAAGGTAGGTGACGCCGTCGCCGTCGACGAGCCGCTGGTCGAACTGGAAACGGACAAGGTCACCATCGAAGTTCCCGCGCCGAGCGCCGGCTCTCTGGCCGAGATCGTGGTGAAGGAAGGCGATACGGTCAATGTCGGCGCCCTGCTTGGCTCGATCTCCGCGGGTGGCGCGGGCGGCGCCAGCGCGCAACGGGCAGCGCCAGAGCCCAAGCAGGCTGGGGCCGTCGCCCCGGGCTA
>QGUU01000195.1 GCA_003242525.1 Pseudomonadota bacterium
CGTCTCGAACAGGACGCTGGACAAGGCGTCCCTGGCGGAGGTTCCCGACCAGACGACGAACTGGAATGCCTGAAAATAGCATTCGCAAGCTTCGAGCGCGGAGGACAGGAGCACCTCGACCTGCTGACTCGACGGCTCGACGCCGCCGGCAAGAAGCAGTGACTGCCGGAACATGATGGCGCCCTCCTGCTCCCAAAGATCGAAATGACCGAACAGCATCTGCTCGTTGATGAGCGAAAGCAGCCGCATCACTTCCAGCGAGCGCGATTCCGGCACCTTGATGTCGAAGGCGCAGGCCAGATGCAGCGCCTCGAAATCCTCCATCCAGGAGAAGGAGACATGGTAGTCCGTCCAGGTTCCTGCGACCGAGATCGAAATCTCATCGTCCCCGGCACGTTCGAACGACCAGTCGTTGTTGTGCGCCACCTGCTCGATCACATCCACCGGGTGGATTTCGCGCGAGATCTCGAGTTCGAGAAGTTCCATGAAATGCTTCCTGTCGCTTCGGGAGCGCCACCACGCGCTCGTGGCTGGCGCGCACGACGAACTGATTTCGACGAACACCTTTCCTGAACTCGGACGGCATGGACTGCTCGACGCAACACCATGACCCGACCCCACCGCCCGGCGCATGATCGTCAGACGAATCATGCAGCAAATTCAGTCTATTGATCGGGAGTCGCGTGACCAGCCCAATTTTTCACGCGGCGTCATTCGCATGTGGAAAGCGTTCGCACGCCGATTCATGGAATACCGGTAAGCGATTCACGGCAAAGCGATTTTCCAGAATCGCTCTTTGTGGAAAAGTTTAATCTAATTATTTCTTCGTCCGGGCTTTTGAGGGGGCGCCGGCTGCCGCAATGTCGTCCGTCTCTGTCCCGGCCAGCCTCGCCTCAAGCGCGTCAAGGCGGGCCGCGAGCCGGGCATTTTCCTCGCGCGCCTTCACGGCCATGTCCCGGACGGCCTCGAATTCCTCGCGCTGGACTACCTCCATGGAGTTGAGGATTCGCTCGGCCTGCGCCCTGAACGCCGTCTCGACCTCACGCCGTACTCCCTGCGCCGCGCCTGCGGCATCCGTCATGAGCTTGGCGAACTCATCCAGAATACGGTTCGGTCCGGTCGACATGGCAAAATCCTCGCTCGCTGAAATGACCTAGTGCCCGGTGCGAACGAATGCAAGTGCAACTGCCTTGACCCTGCCAAAACACTGCCGCATGGTCCGCACCCGAACGCCGCCGGGAGACCATCTTGGACGCATATCTGCCTTTGCCGATTGCAAGCCTGCCATTCCCCGAGATTGACCCCGTAATAGTTCAGTTTGGTCCCTTGGCCATTCATTGGTATGGGGTCGGCTATATTGTCGGCATTCTCTTTGCCTGGTGGTATGCCCGCAAGCTGGTGGCCGATACCGCCCTGTGGCCCGGCGGCCTTGTGCCGATGAAGGCGCAAGATGTCGACGACTTCGTGGTCTGGGCAGCTCTCGGTGTCGTTCTCGGTGGTCGCACCGGCTATGTGCTTTTTTACGACCTGCCGCGCTATCTCGCCAATCCGTTGGACATTCTCGCCATCTGGCAAGGTGGAATGTCCTTCCACGGCGGGCTGCTCGGCGTAATCCTTGCCATGATCCTGTTCTCGCGCTCGCGCGGCATTCGAACCTGGTCGCTGTTCGACGTCGTCTCTGCCGGGGTGCCGGTTGGCCTGGGGCTTGTGCGCCTGGCGAACTTCATCAATTCGGAGCTTTGGGGCAAGGTGTCCAGCGTGCCCTGGGCCGTCGAGTTTCCGAATGGAGGCGCCTTCCCGCGCCACCCCACGCAAATATACGAGGCGCTGCTGGAAGGAGCCGTGCTGTTTGTGCTGCTGCGGATCCTGACCCACCGCCGTCTGAAGCTGGCGCGCCCGGGCTTCGTGTCCGGTGCCTTCGTCGCAGGCTACGGCCTGGCGCGTATCCTGGTCGAGTTCTTCCGCGAGCCGGATCAGCAACTGGGCTACCTGCTCGGGACCGGCTGGCTGACCATGGGCATGACCCTTTCGACGCCTATGGTACTGCTTGGCCTGTGGGCGATGACCACGGCGAAGCCGGCGCCCGCGCCTGAAAAACCGGCGCCATGAACCGGCTCGGCCAGCGACTGGCGGCCCTGATCCAGGCCACCGGCCCCATCCCGGTGAACGAGTACATGGCGACCTGCCTTTTCGACCCAGACGACGGCTATTACACCACGCGCGAGCCCTTCGGCGCGGCCGGCGACTTCACCACGGCGCCCGAGATCAGCCAGATGTTCGGCGAATTGCTGGCGGTCTGGCTCTATCAGGTCTGGCACCTGTCTGGCCGACCTGTCCCGGTGACCCTGGCCGAAATCGGCCCAGGGCGCGGAACCTTGATGAAAGACATGCTGCGCACCCTCTCGCAGCTCGACCCCGGCCTGGCTGACACCGCCAACATCTGCATGGTGGAAACCAGCCCGAGATTGGCGAGCGTCCAGAAGGAAACACTTTCCAAGTTCGCCGCCCGCATCACCTGGCACGAAACGATCGACAAACTGCCCCAGGCACCTCTACTGATTGTTGGGAACGAGCTGTTCGACGCCATTCCTGTCCGCCAGTTCGTTCGCCAGGGGGCAGGCTGGCGCGAGCGCATGGTGGGGCTCGACGAAGCGGGCCGCCTTGCTTTCTTCGCCGGCGCCGGTTCGCTGGATGCGTCGCTGCTGCCGGCCGGAGCGGATACGGCGCCGGAAGGTTCCATCGTCGAACTGGCGCCGGCCCGTGCGGCGCTCATGCAGGCAATTTCCGAACGCATCGCCGCCAATGGCGGAGCAGGCCTGTTCCTGGACTACGGCCATCTTGAACCGGGAGTGGGCGACACGCTCCAGGCGGTCCGCGCCCATGCTTATGAGGATGTACTCGCCAGTCCTGGCGAGGCGGACCTCACGGCCCATGTCGATTTCGCGGCGCTGGCAACCGTAGCGCGGGGCTGCGGGCTTGCTGCGCATCTGGCGACGCAGGGAGATTTCCTGCTGAGAATGGGCTTGCTCGAGCGCGCCGGCAGGCTGGGAGCCCGGGCCGATGATGCCACGCGAGAAAGCATATCCCTGGCCGTGGAACGCCTTGCCGGTCCAGATGCCATGGGCAGCTTGTTCAAGGCGATTGCGGTCCTGCCACAAGGTTTGGAGGCACCTGGCTTCGCAGGTTGAATTGACTCCGCGGCTCATGCTGCCGCACTGTCTGATGCTCCGGCAAGGTCGATCGACGGCTTGACGAAACCACCCGCGGGGACAACAAAGCGCCCATGCTGAATCAGGACAGACCCGATCCGGTCCGCTCCCCGCTGTTGGACAGCCTGTCGGGACATGCCATCAGGCACGGCTATTTCACTCGCCAGGGCGGCGTTTCGAGCGGAATCTATCGTAGCCTCAACACCGGCACCGGGTCTGATGACGAACCGGAACGGGTGCAGGAAAATCGCCGCCGCGTGGCTGAGTGGATGAGAGTTTCCCCCGACCGCCTCCTTACCTGCCACCAGATCCATTCGCCGGATGTTATCGTGGCGACAGGTCCCTTCCCCGGTACGCGCCCCCGCGCCGACGCGTTGGTGACCGACCGGCCGGGCCTGGCGATCTGCGCTTCGACAGCCGATTGTGGTCCCGTTCTTTTTGCCGATCCGCAGGCGCGCGTCGTTGGCGCTGCCCATGCCGGATGGCGGGGCGCGCTGACGGGCGTTCTGGAGAACACGATCGCCGCCATGGAGGGTCTTGGCGCGCGGCGGGACAGGATCGTTGCGGTGCTGGGCCCGTCCATCAGCGCGAAGAACTATGAGGTGGGACCGGAATTCGTTGAGCGCTTCATGGAAGCTGACGCCGCCAACGACGCCTATTTCGCTGCCTCAGGCAAGCCTGGGCATATGCTGTTCGACCTCAACGCTTATACGGTAGATCGTCTCCAGCGCGCCGGCGTCGTTGCTGAGGCGTTGAACCGCTGCACCTATGAAGAGGAAGACCTGTTCTTCTCCTACCGCCGCGGCACCCATCGCGGCGAGCAGGATTACGGACGGCAGATTTCCGCGATTGTGCTGGAGGAAGGTTGATGGCGCTGCATTTCGAGCGATCCGAGTTCGACGCCCGGCGTGATCGGCTCATGATCGAAATGGCCGACAAGAAGCTGGATGCATTGCTGCTCTTCGCCCAGGAAAGCATGTATTGGCTGACTGGCTACGACACGTTCGGCTTCTGCTTCTTCCAATGCCTGGTGGTGAAGGCGGACGGCTCGATGGTGCTGCTCACCCGCTCGGCGGATCTGCGCCAGGCGCGCCACACCTCGACCATCGAGAATATCGTCGTGTGGACGGACCGGGCGGACGCCAACCCGGCGATCGACCTGCGCAACCTCCTGAATGACCTCGATCTGCTCGGCGCACGCATCGGCATCGAGTACGACACCCATGGGCTGACCGCCTATAACGGTCGCCGTCTGGACGAGCAGTTGCAGACCTTCGGCCAGATTGTCGATGCATCGGGCATGGTTGGGCGACTGCGCCTGTTCAAGAGCCCGGCTGAGATTGTCAAGGCCGAAAAGGCCGCTTCCCTCTCCGACGAGGCCTTGGATGCCGCATTGCCCCTCATCAAGCAGGGCGGCGACGAGGCAGCCATACTGGCTGCCATGCAGGGTGCGATATTTGCCGGCGGCGGCGACTACCCCGCCAATGAATTCATCATAGGCTCCGGCGCCGACGCCCTCCTTTGCCGATACAAGGCCGGGCGCCGCAAGCTCAACAAGAATGACCAGCTGACGCTCGAATGGTCCGGCGTTTTCCACCACTACCATGCGCCAATGATGCGCACGGTGCTTACGGGCAAGGCATCCAAGCGGCACCAGCAGCTGTTTGAGGCCGCACGCGACGCGCTGCTTGCGGTGGAAAAGACGATGACGCCGGGCAATACGTTCGGCGATGTCTTCGACGCGCATGCCCGGGTGATGGAGTCCCACGGCCTGACGCGCCATCGTCTCAATGCCTGCGGCTATTCGGTCGGAGCCCGCTTCACCCCCTCATGGATGGATATGCCGATGTTCTATCAGGGCAATCCCGAACCCATCGCGCCGAATATGACGTTGTTTGCCCATATGATCATCATGGATTCCGAGACAGAGACAGCCATGACGCTTGGCCGCACCTATCTGACCACCGAGTCGGCGCCCAGGCCGCTGTCGCGCCATGATCTCGACTTGATCGTGCGATGAGTCCGTAGCGCGTTCGCCACGGAGGAACTTTCAGGCCGATGATGCGTGGGCTTACCAGAACCCTGACATTGCTTGCCGCGATTGTCCTTGCCTCGTGCAACAGCGCGAGCGACGTGCTGACTTCGGCCGCCACGCCACAGGCAGCGCAGCCGGAACCGTCGAAACAGGACGGCGACATGCAAGCCACCGGCAACGCCCCCGCCGGAACCGCTGCGACATCGCTCCCGCCCTCCTCGCCCGCACAATCAGCGGCAGTAACCGGCCGGCCCAGGATACAGATCGCGCCCCTTGTCGGTACATCTGTAGAGGCCGCCGCACC
>QGUU01000196.1 GCA_003242525.1 Pseudomonadota bacterium
GGCCTCGGCTTCAGCGCCATGGTACAGCGCTACGCGATTTCCTCGCTCAATGAGGCTCAGGCCTATCTGGCCCATCCCGTGCTCGGGACTCGCCTGAGACAGTGCGTCTCCATTCTTCTCGAACTGAAAGACCGCTCCGCCCATGAGATTTTCGGCAGCCCGGACGACATGAAGCTGCATTCTTCACTGACCCTGTTCGACCGGGCGGCACCCGACGAAACCTTGTTTGCGCAGGCGCTCGACCGCTATTTCGGGGGAAGACCGGACCAGGCAACCCTCGAACGGCTCTAGAACTGGTCGGACTGTTCCGCGACATTGCGGCCCGGGCTTAGGCAGTGCCAGGCAAGCTGTCGGACTTCGTCATTTACGGCAGTCAGATGCGCTTCTGGAGGCTCCTGCCACGCAATTTTCGGGGTCAATGGTGTTGGCGGCGTCAAATGGCAGATTGAACAGCGACATTAGTTGAGTGTATTGGTCAACTATTCACCTAGCGGGTATGCAGAATGAGACCGATCGTAATTCTTGCCTGTACCATCCTCGGCTTGATGTGTCTGGCCGCCAGGGCACAGGAGCCGTCCGCATTGCCGTTGCCGGCTGCTGTCGGCGCGTCTGGTCAGCCAGCGACGGCAGGGGATGCCAGTCAGGTCCTGGCCCGCGATGGCGTTCCGGCCATTAACAGTGTTCAGAGCCTCCTGCCGCACGATCTTTCCCCCTGGGGGATGTTCATGAATGCCGACATCATCGTGAAGGCGGTGATGATAGGTCTTGCCTTTGCTTCGTTGCTCACCTGGACAGTATGGCTCGTCAAGTCGCTCGAGCTTCTGGCCGAGCGCAGGGCCGCGAGGCAAACCATGATAGCTATCGTCGAGGCCCGCTCGCTGAAGGAGGCGAGCGCGGCGCTCGGGGCCAAGGGGAGTGTTGCGGCGCTTCTCGTACAGGCGGCCCGGCAGGAGGTGGACCTGTCGAGCCCTGCGCTCGATCATGCAGGCGGCGAGGGCGTGAAGGAGCGGGTGTCGTCGCGGCTGGCGCGCATTGAAGCACAGGCTGCCCGGCGCATGACGCGAGGAACCGGCCTTCTGGCTACAATCGGCTCCACGGCGCCCTTTGTCGGCCTGTTCGGGACGGTCTGGGGCATCATGAATGCCTTCATCGGAATTTCGCAGGCCCAGACCACAAATCTCGCGGTGGTCGCGCCGGGCATCGCCGAGGCTTTGCTCGCAACAGCGCTCGGACTGGTCGCCGCGATCCCGGCCGTGGTCATCTACAATATCTTTGCCCGCTCCATTGCAGGGTACAGGCAGATTCTCGCAGATGCGGCTGCCGGCGTCGAACGTCTGGTAAGTCGTGATCTCGACTACCGGGCCGTTCCAGCGCGTGCCATTGCCGCCGAATAGGGAGTCCAGCAATGGCTTTCAGGAACCGCGAAAGCTTTGGCGATGATCTGGAGGAAACGCACGAAATCAACGTGACGCCCTTCATCGACGTGATGCTCGTGCTGCTCATCATCTTCATGGTCGCAGCGCCGCTGGCGACTGTCGATATCAATGTCGACCTGCCGACCTCGACGGCGAGCCCCGCGCCAAGGCCGGACAAGCCAATATTTCTTACGGTCAAGCGCGATCTCACGCTCGCGATCGGAAACGAAACCGTTCCGAGAGGGGGCTTTACCGAGGCGCTGGACCGGGTAACCGGTGCTGACAAGGAAAGTCGCATCTTTCTGCGCGCCGACAGGGCGGTGGAATATGGCGAGCTGATGGAGGTGATGAACCTGCTGCGGAAGGCGGGCTATCTCAAGGTGGCGCTGGTAGGGCTGGAGGGGGCGCCGGCGGAGGAAGTCGGGAACCGATGAACCGGCCGGCAGAACTGGCTCTGAACAGGCGTCCGCCGGTCCGGGAGGCTGCTGTCTGGCTCGGTGCCGGGCTGCTTGTTCTTGCCACTCATGCGGCCTTCGCCGTCCTGTTGCGCGATATCAATCCGGTTTCCGGGCACAACGCCGTGGAGCAGGCCATGGAGATCGACCTGGCTCCGCTGCCTGTGTCCATTCCTGAAGCAGCCCAGACCGAAACGCTGGCGCAGGAGCAGCCCGCCGCTGAATCCGGACCGATCGAAGAGATCGTGGAGACGGTCGAGCCCGAGGAGGCGCCGGAAGCGCAGGAGGCTCTCGAAGAGGTTCCGCCTGAAGAACGGATCGAGGAAAGGGTTGCGGAAGCAGTCGAGCCGGAGCCGGAACCCGTGACGGAGAAGCCGGAAAGCCCGCAGCCGACGCCGGAGAACACCCAAAGCGCAGCACTCGACCCTGACTTGTCGGAAATTGCCGAACCCGAGATTGTGGAGGCGGTGACGCCCGAGGTGGCGATTCCGGTGCCTCAGCCGCGCCCCAAGAGGATCGAGGAAAGGCAAGAGGAACCGGAAGCGAAGCCTGTGCGCAAGAAGGGCAAAGTCGCGCAGGAGAAGGCGAAAAAGCCTGAAACCGCCAAGGAAAAGCCCCCACAAGCCGCCAAGCCCCGGAAACAGGCGTCGGCGCCAGCAGTGCAGGCATCGGCGGCATCCACGGCGCCCAAGATCGATCCCACCCGCTGGAACAACGCGGTGCGCGCGGCGATCGCGCGTCGGGCGAGCGCCGTTCGGGGCATGCGCGGAACGGTCCGCGTCAGCTTCGTGGTCGATTCGACCGGCTCGATTGTGTCGGCGAGCGTAAGCGGCTCCTCGGGTAACGATCGTCTTGACCAGGCCGCACTCGGCATGGTTCGCTCAGCCAAAGTACCCGCTCCCCCTGCGGGACTGAGTGGCTCGCGCCATGCCTTTGCAATTCCTCTGACTTTCCGCTGAGCCGTGGGGCGATGCTATAGGACGGCCTCCGCAACGGGTTTCCAAGCCGAATCTCAAACAGCGCAAACGCCGGGGTTGTTCGCGGTCTCATCACCGTAAAGCCTTGGCGAAGCTGCGTAATGTTGCCGGAGAGTGAACGCTCCGTGCTGCAATAAGTGGCTTCCCATCAGGGACCTGGCGTCTAGACAAGGCCGCGGCACGGCGCGTGCCGAGGGTTCATGACAGGGAAATGAAAATGGCAAAGGTACTGGTCCTTTATTATTCGAGCTTCGGGCATATGGAGCAGATGGCAAAGGCCGCAGCGGAGGGTGCCCGGGAGGCTGGTGCGCAGGTGACGATCAAGCGCGTTCCCGAGCTGGTACCCGAAGAGGTCGCAAGAATGGCGAACTACAAGCTCGATCAGGAGGCCGAGGTTGCCAAGCCCGAGGAACTGGAGAACTACGATGCCATCATTGTGGCTTCGGCAACCCGGTACGGGGCGATTGCCTCGCAGATGAAGAATTTCCTGGACCAGACGGGTCCGCTCTGGGCGCGGGGTGCGCTGCTCAACAAGGTGGGCTCGGTCATGGTTTCCACCGCGACCCAGCACGGCGGCGCGGAACTGGCGCTTGTGTCCACCCAGGCAGCCCTGCAGCATCACGGCATGATCATTGTGCCGCTTTCCTATGCCTATCAGGGGCAGATGGGCAATGATGTGGTCCGCGGCGGCGCACCCTATGGCATGACGACCACGTCTGACAGCGACGGTTCGCGCCAACCATCGATGCAGGAACTGGAAGGCGCACGCTTTCAGGGCAGGCGGGTCGCCGAAATTGCTGCCAAGCTTTACGGCTGACGGATAGTCCAGCCGCGGCCGGTTCTATCGTCGCGCGCGGCTATTTCTCGTCTGAGATTTCAGTTTGCGGGCGGTCGCGTCCGTCGGCCAGCTCCTCATGCCATTTGCCCTCGGCATCCTCATATTGGATGCCGTCGGTGGTCCCGGCAATCTGCTGTCCGGCCGAGGCAATCTCGGCCGCACGCAACGCTTCGTCGTGGCTGGGAAAAGTCTCGGAAAAGGTCGAACCGACCTTGTAAGCCCAGCCTCCGTCGTGTTCGACGATCTTGTATGTCAGCTTGGCCATGAAAGCCTCCATTCCGAACGCCCAGGCCGGTGCGATCTTGTGCGCATCGACCGAAGGGCGTGTTCGCCGTTGAACCTGCGCTATCCAGAATTTTGGGGCGTTTAGACCGCAGGGCCGTAAATCGTTGCGGGGTGAAGGCCGAAAGAGGCCCGCATCCCGCAACACAGTTCAACGCACGGCCACAAGTATGGTTGCTGCCAATGGGATCGTCAAATGCACTTGCCGGAGGCTCAGGACGCTTGCTTCATCCAGTGCTCCATGGTGGTGACGGCGCGCATCAATTGCGGCGCGGCAGGAATAGCCTCGCCGAACGTAGCTGCCGCGCGCCAGCCCCAGCGTGGGTCCGCAAGGAAGGCGCGAGCCAGCGCCACCATGTCGGCCTGGCCGTCGGCGACGATGGTCTCGGCTTGCCGGGGGTCGGTAATCAGCCCTACGGCGCGCGTGGGGATGTCCGCTCCCTTGCGGATCGCTTCCGCGAGATGCACCTGATAGCCGGGACCGGACGGCAGTTTCTGGTGAGGAGAATTTCCTCCCGACGAGGCGCAGATATAGGCTACGCCTTCTGCCTTCAACGCTTTCACGACCTCGATGGCATCCACGACATCGAAGCCGCCCTCGACCCACTCCTTCACAGAAAGGCGCGCCCCGAGCATCAGGCGGGGCGCTGCCTTCTTCACCGCGCGCGCAACTTCAATAACAAAGCGCATGCGGTTCTCCAGGCTGCCGCCCCAGCGGTCCGTGCGCCGGTTCGAGAGCGGCGACAGGAACTGGAAAATCAAGTAGCCATGGGCCGCGTGCAGTTCGATGAAGTCGAAACCGGCGCGCTCGGCGCGGCGTGCCGCTTCACCGAACCGCTCGATCACGGCAAGGATTTCGTCATCTTCCAGCGCGCGAGGCGTGTGCCAGCCCTCAGCGTAGGGAATTGCCGAGGCGGACACTGTCTCCCAAGGGTCCTGGCCCTGCTTCAGAGGCCCGCCACCTTCCCACGGCCTTTGGCAGGATGCCTTGCGCCCGGCATGGGCCAGCTGGACGCCGAACCTGGTGCCGGCCGGAGCCACACGCCTGGCGGCATCCAGCGCCCGCTTCGCTGCCGCTTCGTTCTGGTCCGAATAAAGGCCAAGGCAACCATGGCTAATCCGCCCGCGGCGCTCCACGTCCGTCATCTCGACCGTGACCATGCCGGCCCCAGACATGGCGTAGCTCATCCATTGCTGCAGGTGCCAGTCCGTCGCCGAGCCATCATCGGCCGAATATTGACACATAGGCGCAACCGCGATGCGGTTCGGAAAGGTGAGGCCGCCGAGGGTGATGGGCTGGAATAGTGCAGCTGTCATGAATGTATCCAAACAGTTGTGTGGCGATTGGGCTATGCGCGCCAATGTAGGCATCGCGCGGCGGCGGTGCCAGCGCAGGGCCAGCCGTTCCGAATGGCTGGCACAAAATGTCGCTGGCTGGCGGACTGACCTGGCAGGGTGATCACTTTGCAGAACCGCGATGGAACCGTCCGCCTGCCAATTGGTTGTTCCCAGCCCCAAGGCGGAGAACGATCATGATGAAGCTGAACTCTGCGAGTCCGGAACAAATCGAACAGATGCGA
>QGUU01000197.1 GCA_003242525.1 Pseudomonadota bacterium
CACATTGGGGCAGAAATAACCGGCGGCCGAGGCCAATCCCCCCCCCCCCTGCAGGCAGCGGCGGTTGCGCACCGAGCCCGATGAAGCCCAGCCCCGCCGCTGTCAGGATGATGCCGGCCATGTCGAGGGTAATCCGCACGATCAACGAGGACAGGCACAGCGGCATGATATGGCGCAGCACGATGCGGAACGGCGATGCGCCCATCAGTTCCACCGCCTTGATGAAATCGGAATTGCGCACGGTCAGCGTCTCGGCCCGCGCGATCCGCGCATAGGGTGGCCAGGACGTTATCGCGATCGCCAGCACCGCATTCTCGATGCCTGGCCCCAGTGCGGCAACAAAGGCCAGCGCCAGGATCAGCTTCGGAAAGGCGAGGAAGATGTCTGTGATGCGCATCAGGATGGCGTCGATCCAGCCGCCCGCATAACCGGCCACGGCGCCGACGATCAGGCCTATGGGCGCTGCAATGATGGCAACCAGCACCACCACGTAAAGGGTCCAGCGCGATCCGTAGACGATACGTGAATAGATGTCGCGGCCGAGGTCGTCGGTACCCAGCCAATGCTCCGCGCCCGGGGGAAGGAGACGAGCATTCCTCAGGTCGCCCACATAGGGAGAATGAGTGGCGAGCACATCCGCGAATGCGGCAACGGCGACAAGGGCCACGATGATGCCAAGGCCGGCCATGGCAAGCCAGTTCGACGAAAAGCGCCGCCAGGTGACGTAGGCGCGTCCCAGCCGTGCCTGGACACGGGAGGCGGGGCGCTCCGACAAAAGCCATTCGCGGCGTGAAACGGGACGCAGAACGGTCACGGGCGAACCCCCGGCTGACAACCGGACCTGGCGGTTCTCCCGGTTCCTGGCTTTCGGAGGGCGGCTGGAATTTCGTCGCGATGAGCGGACGCATCCGCGGCGAACAATGTCATTGTGTCTTCGTCCTCGGATCAAGCAGCCTGTAGAGCAGATCGGACAGCAGGTTGATGCCGATGAATACCGAGCCGATGATGATCGTGCCCCCGAGAACGGCGTTCATGTCGGCATTCTGCAGGGAATTGGTGATGTAGAGGCCGATGCCCGGCCAGGAGAACACGGTTTCGGTCAGCACCGAGCCCTCCAGCAGGCCGGCATAGGACAGGGCAATCACCGTCACCAGCGGCACGGCCGCGTTACGCAATGCATGGCCCCAGATGATACGGGTTTCCGACAGGCCCTTGGCGCGCGCGGCGACAATATATTCCTGGCTGAGTTCATTCAGCATGAAGGAGCGCGTCATACGGCTGATATAGGCGAGCGAAAAATAGCCCAGCAATGCTGCCGGCAGGATGATGTGCCGGAAAACGTCGCGGAATACATCCCATTGCCCCTGCATGGCGGAGTCGAGGAGGTAGAACCCCGTGACTGGCGTGAAGGAATATTCGTAGACGATGTCGATGCGGCCCGGAAAGGCGACCCACTGGAGCTTGGCGTAAAACAGGACCAGCCCCAGAAGGCCCAGCCAGAAGATGGGTACCGAGTAGCCGACCAGGCCCACAACCCGCACGATCTGGTCGATGATGCTGCCCCGCTTCACCGCCGCCAGAACGCCGAGTGGAACGCCGAGAATGGTTCCGATCAGCGTGCCGACGGTCGCCAATTCGATGGTCGCAGGAAAGACGCGCCGGATATCGGTCATTACCGGATTTGTCGTCAGCACCGATGTGCCGAACTCGCCGTTCAGCGCCGACTTGAGATAGATCCAGAACTGCTGGATCAACGGCAGATCCAGGCCCATTTCGCGGCGGGTACGCTCGACAACGCTCTCGGGCGCGCGGTCACCGAGGACGGCCAGAACCGGGTCGACCGGAATGACGCGCCCGATGAAGAAGGTGACTGCGAGCAGGCCAAGATAGGTCGATGCCGCGATCACCAGAAAGCGCGCGACCCCGCCGATAATGGCAAGGGCACGGCCGCTCGCGCGCCGTGCTCCCGCCTCCTGTTCCGCCACGCTCAAAGGAAAAAGCCTCCCCGGCTATTCCTTCGCGACCTGCCCCACGAAGTTCGTGTCAAAGCTGGGGCCAAGCCTGAAATTCTTGACCCGGGTGCTGACGCCCGCCACTTCGAGCTGCTGGTGAATGATGACGAAGGGGCTGGTTTCGAGCACCTTCCGCTGCAGGTCCTTGTACATTTGCGCGCGCTTTTCCGAATCCTTTTCCAGCAGCGCCGCTTCGGTCTCCTGGGTGAGGTCCGGAATGTCCCAAGCGTTGCGCCAGGCCAGGGTCTTGGTCTTGCCGTCGTCCGAATTGTCCGGATTGGAGGCGAAGGTCTGGGCATTGGAGTTCGGATCAAAGTAATCCTGTCCCCACTGGCCGATATAGATGTCGTGGTTGCGGGCGCGGTACTTGGTAAGCGTCTGCTTACCGTCACCGGGAATAAGCTCGATCTTGATTCCGGCCTGCGCCGCAGTCTGCTGGATCGACTCGGCCATGCCGGTCGTCGGCTGGCCCACGCGCACGTCCATTGTCACGCTGAAGCCGTCCTTCAGACCGGCCTTTTCGAGCAGCTCCTTGGCCTTGGCCACATCGAGCTTGTAGGGATTTTCGTCGAGATATCCCAGGTCGCCGTCAGGCAGGAAGGTCTGGTGGATCTCGCCAATGCCCTTGAGGATTGTGGAGCCCAGCGCGTCATAGTCGACGAGATATTTGAACGCCTGGCGCACTTCCGGCTTGGCAAGCGTCTCGTTCTTCTGGTTCAGGCTGATGTAGTAGATGGTGCCCTTCGGAGCGCTGGCAGTGGTCAGGTCCGGATTGGAGGCGATGGCATCGAGATCGTTCGGTTCCAGGTTGCGCGCAACGTCGATATCGCCTGCCTCCAGGGCCAGACGCTGTGCCGAGCTTTCCTTCATGTGCCGGTAGATGACGCGGGCAAGCGGCGCCTTTTCGCCCCAATAATTGTCGTTGCGCTCCAGTACGACCACCTCGTTGGCGCGCCATTCGCGCAACTTGAAGGGCCCGGAGCCTGCATAGTTGGTCTTCAGCCAGCCATTGCCGAAGTCATTGTCCCACTTGTAGTCGTCGCTTGGCGTGACGGCCACCGCGTGCTCCTTGACGAGCTTGGAATCGACAACCGCGCCGACGGTGGCGGAGAGGCAGTTCAGCACGAAGCTGGGAGCATATGGCTTGTCGACGGTGAACTGAAAGGTGGTGTCGTCCACAGCCTTGGCCTTTTCAGCGACATTGTCGCCATTGATGCCGAACTGGCCGATGATGAAGGCGGGACTCTTGTCAAGCTTGATGACGCGCTCGAACGAATAGGCAACGTCAGCTGCCGTGATCGGATTGCCGGAAGCGAACTTGAGGCCCGGCTTCAGCTTGAACGTATAGACCATGCCGTCGTCGGACACGGTCCAGCTTTCGGCAATGTCTCCCACCACCCTGGACGTGTCGTCCAGGTCGAGGCGCACCAGCAGGTTATAGGTGTTGCCCGTCACTTCTGCGGCTGAGAACTCGAAGGCTTCGCCCGGATCCATGCTGATGATGTCGTCGATGGCGAAGCCTTCCACCAGCGTATCGGCGGGCGTCACGGCGAGGGCAGGCGCAGCCAACAGCGCGGCCGAGAGGGCGGTCCCCACCAGCCAGAGGCGCGAGCTGCGAACGATATTCTCCATTTTCATGTCAGTGTTCCCTGTTCTTCTTGGTCGTGGCACCGACGCGGACCCGATGCCGCAGGCGAGCCAATAGCAGCATTGCCGCTCCGCTCCTGCTTCGCCGTCAAAGGCAGCGTGGCGGAAACGATATATGGCCTTGTGGCACACGGCAACGGCACTTTTGTATGTCAATCTGCGTCCCTGAACCCGCTCTTTCGCCGACCCGCCGGCGGCGAAACAGCGGCCAGGGACCGTATCGGCCTCGAAGCTCGGATCGCTCCACCGGACTCGAAGCCTGCACCGGAGTCGGCTATCTGTCGGTGGACGTCGCCTGAACCCGGCGCAAGAAAGCTGCAAGGAGAAAAGAATGCTCGACCAATCCAACGAACTCGCCGCCTGGGACCGGGACCACTTCTTCCATCCGTCGACCCATATGGGCACTCATGCGCGCGGCGAATCACCGAACCGGGTGATGGCCGGCGGCGAGGGCGTGACGATCTGGGATGTCGGCGGCAAGAAGAGCATCGACGCCTTTGCCGGCCTCTATTGCGTCAATGTCGGCTACGGCCGCCAGAAAATTGCCGATGCGATCGCGACCCAGGCCAGGAACCTGGCCTATTACCATGCTTATGTGGGCCATGGGACGGACGCCTCGATCCGGCTTTCCAAGATGATCATCGACCGTGCGCCGAAGGGCATGTCGAGAGTCTATTACGGCCTCTCCGGCTCCGATGCGAACGAGACCAACATCAAACTGATCTGGTACTACAACAATGTGCTCGGTCGGCCGGAGAAGAAGAAGATCATCTCGCGCTGGCGCGGCTATCACGGCTCGGGCGTCATGACCGGATCGCTGACCGGCCTTGCCGGCTTCCACAATGCATTCGACCTGCCCCGGGCCCCGGTGCTGCATACGGAGGCGCCCTACTACTACAGACGCGACGATCGTTCCCTTTCGCAGGAGCAGTTCTCGCAGTTCTGCGCGGACCAGCTTGAAAAGCTGATCCTGGCGCAGGGACCCGAAACCATCGCGGCCTTCATCGGCGAGCCTGTGCTCGGCACCGGCGGCATTGTGCCGCCGCCGAAAGGCTATTGGGAAAAGATCCAGGGGGTGTTGAAGAAGTACGACATCCTCCTCGTCGCGGATGAGGTCGTGACCGGCTTCGGCCGGCTGGGCACGATGTTCGGCTCCGACCACTACGGCATGGAGCCCGACCTAATTACCATCGCCAAGGGGCTGACCTCTGCCTATGCGCCGCTCTCCGGCGTCATTGTCGGCGACAAGGTCTGGAAGGTGCTGGTGGAGGGATCGGACAAGCTAGGCCCCATAGGCCATGGCTGGACCTATTCGGCCCATCCGATCTGCGCGGCCGCAGGCGTTGCCAATCTCGAGCTCATTGACGAGCTCGACCTTGTACGGAATGCCGGCGAGACCGGCGCCTATTTCCGCAGCGAGCTTGCCAGAGCCGTTGCCGATCACAAGCATGTCGGCGAGGTGCGCGGAGAGGGCATGCTGGCGGCCGTGGAATTCGTCGAGGATCGCGACGACCGCAAGTTCTTCGACCCGGCCAGAAAGATCGGACCGCAGGTCGCCACTGCACTTGCCGAACGCGGTGTGATCGGCCGCGCCATGCCGCAAGGCGACATACTCGGCTTCGCGCCACCGCTTTGCCTGACCCGCGAGGAGGCGGACATCGTCGTCGCGAAAACGGCGGACGCGGTAAAGGCGGTGCTGGGCTAGCCCGGCTTCGGTCCGGCCTCGCCGGGCAGGGGAACCCATTCGCCGGTCTGCCGCACCTGCAGATGCCGGGGCTGACCGGCCGGTGGGCGGCGCTTGAAACGCTCGTTCGAGCATTCGGTTGCGGCGCGCCATCCAGCGCCCTGCACCCCGGGTGCGATTTTTTAACCCACGC
>QGUU01000198.1 GCA_003242525.1 Pseudomonadota bacterium
CGAAATTGAGGCTCAGGTCAACACGGGTAGCGGGTCCCGACGGCAAAATGGCAGGTGCACCAGCGCCATTTGTGCTAAGTCATGCCCGCATCTTCTCGCAGCCAGCGGCAACACCATGACACATCCATTTCTTGCCCACATCGAGCGCCAACTGCAGGAGCTTCGGGAGTCCGGCCTCTACAAGTCGGAGCGTGTGATTACTTCCATGCAGTCTGCCGAGATTGAAGTGGCGGGCGGCAGGAAGGTGCTGAATTTCTGCGCCAACAACTATCTCGGTCTTGCCGACAGCGAGGAGTTGCGGGCGGCCGCCAAAGCCGCGCTTGACCACTATGGTTACGGGATGGCTTCGGTGCGCTTCATCTGCGGCACTCAGGAGGAGCACAAGCAACTTGAGGCAAGGATTTCGTCCTTCCTCGGCATGGAAGACACGATCCTTTATTCTTCCTGTTTCGATGCCAATGCCGGTCTCTTCGAGACGCTACTTGGCGAAGATGACGCCATCATATCGGACGCGCTTAATCACGCCTCGATCATTGACGGGGTTCGGCTGTCCAAGGCGAAGCGCTTCCGCTACGCCAACAACGACATGACGGCCCTTGAGGAAGAACTGAAGAAGGCTGAAGGCTGCCGATTCAAGCTGATCGCGACCGATGGCGTCTTTTCCATGGACGGCATCATCGCCAATCTCAAAGGCGTGTGCGACCTGGCGGAAAAATATGGTGCCATGGTCATGGTGGACGACAGCCATGCCGTCGGCTTCGTCGGCAAGAACGGGCGAGGTTCGGCTGAGCATTGCGGCGTGGAGGGTAGGGTGGACATCCTCACCGGCACGCTTGGCAAGGCGCTTGGCGGCGCTTCCGGCGGTTATACTTCAGCCAGGAGGCAGGTGGTGGACTGGCTGCGTCAGCGTTCCCGTCCCTATCTCTTCTCGAATACACTGATGCCCGCCATTGCGGCTGCTTCGCTCAAGGTTTTCGAGATCATCGAGCATGGCGAAGGCTTACGGCAGAAGCTTTACGATAACGCAGCGCGGTTTCGCTCATCCATGACGAAACTGGGCTTTCGGTTGGCCGGGGCCGACCATCCGATCATTCCGGTCATGATAGGAGATGCCGCCCTTGCCCAGTCCATGGCCGAGCAGATGCTGGAACGGGGCATCTATGTCGTCGGCTTTTCCTTTCCTGTCGTGCCCAAGGGGCAGGCCCGTATTCGAACACAAATGTCAGCCGCCCATTCGCACGAGGACATAGACCGCGCGGTCGAAGCCTTCGGCGAGGTGGGCAAGGCACTCGGGGTGATATCGTAGCCGCGCATCGGGTCAGGTCATACGGAGGGACCGGGATGGTTATTACGGAAATGGATCGGGCTGATTGCCTGGCTTTGCTTCAAAAATGCCGGATAGGCCGCCTTGCCTGCTCTGCGAGCGATCAACCATATGTAATCCCGATCAGCTTCGTCGTGGACGGGGGCTATATCTACAGCTTCTCCCTGACGGGGCAGAAGATCGAATGGATGCGGCAGAACTCCAAGGTCTGCCTTCAGGCCGATGAACTGGAGAACAAGCGCAACTGGCGCAGCGTCATCGTCTATGGCCGCTATGAGGAGCTTCCGGATCGCATCGGTACAAAGGTGCAGCGTGATCGCGCCTGGGCCCTGCTCAGCCAGCATGCGCAATGGTGGGAGCCAGGCGGCCTGAAACCGGTGGCGGAGGCGCCGGCGCCGCATCTTTTCTACCGGATATCCATCGACGAGGTCACAGGAAGAAAAGCGCGGCCAATAGCCTGACCTGTCGGCAAGCCGTATTCAGGAGCAACCCATGTCCAATATGATGCGGGCCCTTGTGAAGGCCAAGGCCGAACCTGGGATCTGGATGGAAAGGGTGCCGATGCCCGAGATCGGACCCAACGACGTACTCATCAAGGTCAGGAAATCGGCAATCTGCGGCACCGACGTACACATCTACAACTGGGACCAGTGGGCGCAGAAGACCATTCCGGTGCCGATGGTGACGGGCCATGAATTCGTCGGCACTGTCGCCGATGTTGGCTCCGCCGTGACGGAGTATAAGGTCGGCCAGCGCGTGTCGGGCGAGGGGCATATCGTCTGCGGTCATTGCCGCAACTGCCGTGCAGGCAGGGGCCATTTATGCCGCAATACGCTGGGCGTCGGCGTCAACCGGCCTGGTTCCTTCGCCGAATATGTCTCTCTGCCGCAGCACAATGTCGTGCCAATTCCCGACGACGTGCCCGATGAGATTGCAGCCATATTCGACCCGCTCGGAAATGCGGTGCATACCGCGCTCTCCTTCGACCTGGTCGGCGAGGATGTGCTGGTCACAGGGGCCGGCCCTATCGGCATCATGGGCGCCCTGGTGGCGCAGAGCGTCGGCGCGCGCAAGGTGATCATCACCGACATCAATCCCTACCGGCTCGACCTGGCACGAAAGGTGGGCATCCATCGTGTTGTCGATGCCTCGAAGGAACGCCTCCGTGACGTCATGCGCGAGGAAGGCATGACGGAAGGCTTCGACGTCGGACTGGAAATGTCCGGCTCGGCGGCCGCCTTCCGCGACATGATCGACAGCATGAACAATGGCGGCAGGATAGCCATACTTGGCATTGCGCCGACCGGGTTCGAGATCGACTGGAACAAGGTCATCTTCAAGATGCTGACCCTGAAAGGCATCTATGGGCGCGAAATGTTCGAGACCTGGTACAAGATGATCGCCTTGGTGCAGGGCCCGCTGGACGTGAGCGGCCTTATCACTCACCGCATCGGCATCGACGACTATCAATCGGGGTTTGACGCGATGAAGAGCGGCAATTCCGGCAAGGTCGTGATGGACTGGTGAGCTAGCGTCCTGGAAAGGTTCGGCCGGGCGGCCGGGAGGAAGCGCGGCCAGTGTGGACTTTGGAAGGTTCTGACCAAACGTTTCAACGGTGCGCCGGAACGAGACTGGAGTCAGGCGAACGAAACGACCACGGGGACGGAACCGAATGAAACTCGCAAGCTTGAAGGACGGCAGCCGCGACGGGAAACTCGTTGTCGTCTCGCGCGACCTCACACGCTGCACCGACGCGTCGTTCCTTGCCCCCACGCTGCAGGTGGCATTGGACGACTGGCAGCGTTTGTCGCCTCATCTGGCTTCACTGGCACAGTCGCTGGAGCTTGGCTCGCTTCCTTCGCAACGGTTCCATGAGCATCAGGCCCAGTCCCCTTTGCCGCGCGCCTATCAGCGGGCCAACTGTTCTGCCTATGCCAATCACGTCGAACTGGTGCGCAAGGCGCGCGGGGCAGAAATGCCGCCAGCCTTCTGGACCGAGCCGCTGATTTACCAGGGCGGGTCCGACAGCTTCCTGGCGCCGCGCGATCCGATCCATATGGCCGATGAGGCCTGGGGCATCGATTTCGAAGCCGAGGTCGCAGTAATCGTTGGCGACGTGCCGATGGGAGCAGGGCCGGTTGAGGCAGGGGAAGCCATCCGCCTTGTCATGCTGGCCAATGACGTGACGTTGCGTAACCTGATGGCTTCGGAACTCGCCAAAGGGTTCGGGTTCTTCCAGTCCAAGCCATCGTCCGCCTTCTCGCCCGTGGCCGTCACGCCCGACGAACTGGGCGATGCCTGGGACGGTGGCAGGCTGCACCTGCCGTTGATTGTCGACCTCAACGGCAAACCCTACGGCCGCGCCAATGCCGGGGTCGACATGACATTCGATTTTCCCACTCTGATCGCACATGCTGCGCGAACGCGGCCGCTGTCTGCCGGCACGATCATCGGCTCCGGTCCTGTCTCCAACAGGCTTGAAGACGGGCCGGGCAAACCGATAGACGAAGGTGGAGTTGGCTATTCCTGCATTGCGGAACAGCGCGTGGTGGAAACCATGCGAAACAAGGAACCCCAAACTCCATTCCTACGCTTCGGCGATACGGTGCGGATAGAGATGAAGGACAGGGCCGGTCGTTCCATCTTCGGCGCGATTGAGCAGACAGTGGAGAAATATGAGCATAACCCGGTACCAGAGCATCGGCGCGGGAAATGAGCGATCTGCTGGAGCATTTTCGCCGGATGGCGCGTAACAATTTATGGTCCAATGACCGGCTTTACCGGGCCGTGCTTGCGCTGCAAGCTGGCGAATTCGAGGCCCGGCGGACGAGTTTCTTTCCCTCCATCAAGGACACGCTGAACCACATACTTGCAGTCGATCTGCTCTATCTCGATTTTCTCGAGCAGGGACCGCTGGGCGCCGCGGCATATGACGACTTTGTCCCTTTTGAAGCGGCGCCGCCCTTGTTTGAAGCGCAGTCGGCCGCAGACCGGCGGCTGATCGCATTCTGCGAAGGTATCGTGCCGGATGATCTCGAGCGCCGGGTGCTCACCGACCGGCGCGAAGATGGCAGAATCCCGGAGCGCATTGGCGACCTGCTCGCACATCTCTTCATTCACCAGATCCACCATCGCGGGCAGGTGCATGCGATGCTGTCCGACACTTCCGTAAAGCCCCCACAGCTGGATGAGTTCTTTCTCGACTATGACCGTCACCTCAGACAGGACGAAGTGAAACGGCTGGGGCTGTAACGCCGGATCTGAAGTCCTTGTCGGAATTCGTCAACGCCGTGCTTCTGCCGCACGAATCCGTGCAGCATGTGAAGATCGCCATTGTGCTGGAGACGCTGAAGGAGAGCAGCGCACCACCGATCTGATTTCTCAGCGTTTCGCCTGCTGGATGGCTGCAAAGAGATTGGTGCAGCGCGTACCGGAACGGCAAAAGGCGAGGACCGGACCTTCCAGCTCGCGCAGTGCTTTTGCCTGGTCTTCGACATTGTCCTGCGTCATCTGCCCGCTGATCACCGGAATGTAGCGGAAGGCCAGCCCGGCGGCCTCCACCGCGGCCCTGATCTCGTCGTGCGATGGCTGGCCGGGCTGCTCGTTGTCGGGTCGGTTGCAGATCACGCTCTTGAATCCCGCTGCCTTGATGGCGCCAGCGTCCTCGGGGGCAATCTGACCGGTCACCGCATAGTTCTCGCTGATCTGACGGTATTCCATGACGTCCTCGCAAGCATAAAGGTGGTGTGCCGTCTTGCCATCCGCGGAGGCAGGGGGCAACCGTAAAGACGGGCGCGGGCTGCCTTACGCCTCAACTGCCGAGAATGGCGCCTTTGATCTGGGTAATATTGTTGCGGATCATGTCGATATAGGTGGGGGCGGGCCCATCCTTTTCCGACAGGGAATCCGAATAGAGCATTCCCCCGACCTTGACGCCGGTTTCCGCCGCAATCTGTTCGATCAGGCGCGGGTTTGCGATGTTTTCCAGAAACACTGCCGCAGCTTTTTCCTGTTGGATCTGCCTGACGAGCACGGCGACATGCGCCGCCGAAGGTTCTGCGTCCGTTGAAAGGCCGGCAGGCGCGAGGAAGGTGAGGCCGTACTCATGCGCCAAATAGCCGAAGGCATCGTGCGAGGTGATGACCACGCGCCTGTCTGCCGGGATTTGGGCGACCGCCGCACGTATCTCGGCCTCGAGGCATT
>QGUU01000672.1 GCA_003242525.1 Pseudomonadota bacterium
GACCGGGATCAGTGGCACCACTGACGCCAAGCCCGGGCAGGTCTATCCGCAGCGAGACCATGCCTTTTGCCGCCAGTTCGCGGGCAGCTTCCACCGTGCCCCGCGCCCAGCCAATATGCGGCACCGCGCCGGCATTCAGGAAGATGACAGGCTCCGTGGAAGCCAGCAACCCCGCGGGGCGACACAGCACACCGCAAATTGCCGACCCGCCCGTGATCACCACAGGTTCTTCAGTGTAATTGGACCCTTGCAGCACCGGGACGGACGAAGCCCGCGCTCCCTGGCCAGTCCTTTCTTTGCCGGCATGAACGGCGAGCCATTCCGCGCAACGGTCCAATACGGCATCGGGAATCCGGTTGGCGGTGGGATCGCACATGAGCAGTGCATAGCCGTCAAATTCGCCCATGGTGATCTCCGCGTTCCCGCCAGGCTGGAATTCGGAGAGGGAAACCGGCCTGCCATTGCTCAGCACCAGCATCGGCAAGGCCGGAAGATCCGCGGCGGCTGGCCGCCAATCCAGTTCGGCAAGATCCGCCAGCGTCCCATGCGTGAGGCGGAAGCCCGCCGCCTCCCGCCCCTCCGGGAAACTGTCGCCCTTACCTGCCCGGCTTGCCAGCGGCGCATCGATCATACGCGACATGGCGACGATCTCGCGGACAAGGGCCTTGCCGGAAGCGGGCGGGGCAAGCAGCATGAGGCCCGCCACGTCATCGCGACCGATAGCGGCGAAGGGGGCGAGCAACGCTCCGAGCCGGAAGCCGGCAAGCACCACATCGGTAACGCCGCTTTCCTGTTTCAGATGATCGATCGCAGCGCCGATACTTGCTGTCCACGCAGCCACCTGGCCGGGTGCCGAATGGTCGCCCACGGCGTTACCGCAACCGGGATAATCGAACAGGAGGGTCGGGTACCCGGCTTCCGCTGCCCTGTCCGCGAGCAGCTTCAGGAAGCGACGGCTGCACAGATCCTCATGTCCATGCGCCCCGGCAATGACCAGGCCGCGGCTTCCCCTGGCCTCGTTCATCCAGCCCATGGTGCCGGCAAAGACCGTTCCCTTCATGCCATGCTCCGGGTCGGTTCCTGCCGCGTTGCCGCCTCCTGGGAATGCGGCACCTCGTAGTTCGCGACGCGGTTCGCATTCAGCGCCGTCACCATGCCTGCCGGTACAGCCGTTTCCGGCCCGTTGAGACGGATTTCCTTCTCCATGCCGGGCATCAGGTGGAAATTGTTGTCCCCGGGAATGAACAGTTCATCCCTTATGGAAACATGGTAGGCGGCGCGACGGCTCGCGACTCGCAGCCACCACCCGTCCTGCCGCCGCACTGGCGATGCTGTCAGACCGACCTCGCGCCGGCAGGCCATGGCGCCCGGCAACACGTGGAACGCCTCCGCCAACACGCGCCCGTCCTCGCTTTCGAGGCGCGCCACCGTGACTTCATGCCCGGCAGGACCGAACCGATATGCATAGGAAATGTCGAAGAATGCACCCATGAGCGCATAGGCGGAAAGGGTCAGGCCGCTTCGCGCGGCTACGGAAACCGTTTTTCGTGCCGCAGCAACCGGAGTGGCGCCTTCG
>QGUU01000199.1 GCA_003242525.1 Pseudomonadota bacterium
CTTCTGGTGCTGCAATGGCGATATCGGACATATCTGTCTCCCTGGGATCCTGCGTCCCGTTTCGATGGCGTATACAGGGAAGATCTGACTCTCGGCGTGCCAAGGCGGCACCCGATCACAGTGGCGCGACCGTGCCGGATTTGCACCGGCTTCCACGCCTGCATACGTTGCTGACAGTACCGGTAATCTTACGTAGTGTCAACGAAGCTTAATTGTGGGGCAGGCTGCCCCACTTCACGAAATTGGATGAAGTAACTGAAACCGGCAAATCGAATGGCCCAACGCCTGATTTTCGTTTGTTGTGGCGCTACAGCCGCGATGCGGCGCGGCTGCTTTCCGTGCGATGAGCCGATGGACCCACGCTACCGCGCCCGTGCGGAATCGATGGCGGCCCGTTTCCCTGGCGCCTCACGGGTGCTGACCGGCCCGGCCCTGCGCGCGCGCCAGACGGCGGAAGCCTTCGGTGGAGAAGTTCTCGAAGATGCCGCCCTTGCCGATCAAGACTTCGGCGAATGGAGTGGCAAGGAACTGACAGATGTTGGAACTGCCGACCTTTCGGCGTGGCTGTCCGACCCGCATGCAGCTCCGCCGGCGGGCGAAACCTTCGGCCAGGTCTGCGCGCGCGTTCGGGGCTTCATGGACAGGCTGCTGGGTGGGAGCGGCCTGACGCTCGCCGTAACGCATCCTGCCACCATCCGTGCCGCGATCCTTACCGCATTGGGCGCATCGCCAGCATGTTTCGCCCGGATCGACGTCGAGCCGCTAAGCCTGGTCGAGTTCCGGGGGGACGGGCGGCGCTGGATGTTGCGTGCGCCCGGCGCTGGCTTCCCCGAGCCGCTCCCGCCAGGCGCCTGAGCCTCATTTGCTACGCGCGGCGGCCAACGCGCCGGGCAGTTCCTCGGCGAAAATGTCCAGTTCATGGTCGAGGCCGACGCTCACCCGGATGCACCGGTCGAGCCCTGGCGCCATCGGCTTGCGGATGAACACATCGCGCGACAGCATCTCCTTGAGCACCCTGGAGGCAAATTCACCGTCGCTGCCGCAATCGATGGTGACGAAATTGGTTGCGGAGGGCAGGGGTGTCAGCCCGTTTTCCCGCGCGATTTCCGCAATGCGCTCACGCCCGCGCGCCACGCGCGCCACCACCGAATCGAGATAGGCCTGGTCGGCCAGCGCGTCGACCCCGGCTATCTGCGCCATCCGGCTGACGCCGTAATGGTTGCGGACCTTCTCGAAGTCACGGATAACCTGTGCTTCGCCGAACGCGTAGCCGCAGCGTATGCCGGCCAGCCCGTAGGCCTTGGAAAAAGTTCGCATCCGGACCAGGTTCGGTCGGGAAACGTCGATGGCCGGCACTGCCGAAGCCGGGCCCAGTTCGCAATAGGCTTCATCGAGCACCAGCATGCTGGTTTCGGGTAGTTCTGCGGCGAAACGGTTGATTTCGTCTGCGTTCCACCAGCTTCCCATCGGATTGTCCGGATTGGACAGATAGACCAGCGGCGCGTTTTCGCGCCGGGCCGCCGCCAGCAGCCCATCGAGATTTTCGCGGTCGCTTTCATAGGGAACGGCCACGAGACGGCCGCCGCTGGCAGCAACATGGAAATTGAAGGTGGGATAGGCGCCCAGCGAGGTCACCACCGGATCGCCCGGCGCAATGTACATGCGTACGATGAGGCCGAGCAGCCCGTCGATACCTTCTCCGACAACGATGTTTTCCGGCTGGATTCCGTGATGGGCTGCTGCCGCTACCTTGAGATCGTGATTGTCCGGGTCGCAGTACATCCACTGGTCCTTGGCGACTTCGGCCATGCGGGCGATGACCCGGGGGGAGGGGCCGAAACTGCTTTCATTGGCGCCCATGCGGGCACGGAACGGCCGGCCGCTTGCCCTTTCCTGCGCCTCCGGGCCGACAAACGGCACCATAGTAGGCAGGGCTTCGATGACTGGGGTGAGCGGGGGACGTTTTTGCATTTCGAGGTTACCTGACGACTACCGGTTTCTTGGCCCTGGAAAACTGGACGATGGGAAGGGAGAGAATTGCCCGAAAGTAAAGCTTAAAACGTTGATTTTTCGAAATTAAATCAACCATTGATGCTTTGCGAGTCGGTGCGGCCTGCTTCCACCGTGGCAACAATCTCCACTTCCTGCCGGTTTCGCAAGATGAATGTTGTTGCATCCAGCGCGGCGTTCCCATCGGATTCGCATGTCCGATGCTGCGAGCCGCGCGGGACAGAATGGGCGCACAGGTGAGCCAAGCGGTCGCACCCGTTTATTGCGGTTGAGCCGGCCGACTTCTCTGCTATAAGGGCCCCGCTTGCTGATGCAGGTTTCATCTGCTGGTTGGGGAGGACGCCATGAAATGCGACGCCCTCTTCCAATTGGGGATGGGCCCAGCCCAACTGGACGCCACCCAAACGGAAGATAATTCGAGTTTGTGGCCCATGAGGGCGCCCAAGGCCGGTTTCCGGATGTGTAATGCCGGCAAGCTTTTTTCTGCACGCGTGCTAACGCCAGGCTTCGGCCTGCGCCTTCGGGGAAACAGCGCCAAAGCGCTGATTGGTTCTGCATAGGCGTTGCTCTCATCCTCCTGGAGAGGATGACAGGTTTCCCATTTCAGCATGACGCCGCCACCGCCGGCAGGTGCATTTCACATTCCCAACAAGGTCGGCCCGGCCGGCTGCAAACAACGGTTAGCCCATGACACGACACGCCGAACCGCGCACGCCCTACTATTTGATCGACAAGCAGAAGCTCCTTGCCAATATGCGCATGATCGACCGCGTGCGTGAGCAATCAGGTGCGAAAGCGCTGCTGGCGCTCAAATGCTTCGCCACCTGGTCGGTGTTCGACCTGATGCGCGAGCACATGGACGGCACCACCTCCTCGTCACTCAACGAAGTGCGCCTTGGCCGTCAGCGTTTCGGGGGCGAAACTCACGCCTACTCGGTCGCCTGGGCCGATCACGAGATCGACGAGGCGGTGTCATATGCTGACAAGATCATCTTCAACTCGATCCAGCAACTGGAGCGCTTTGCGGGTAATGCATCCGGCATCGTGCGTGGCCTGCGGCTCAATCCGGGCATTTCGTCATCCTCCTTCGATCTTGCCGACCCTGCACGGCCCTTCTCGCGCCTTGGTGAGTGGGATCAGCAGAAGGTGCTGGCCGTCATGGACAGGATCAGCGGCTTCATGATCCACAACAACTGCGAAAACAGCGACTTCGGCCTTTTCGACCGCATGCTCGGCCAGATCGAGGAGCGCTTCGGAGAATTGCTCAAGCGCGCCGAGTGGGTCAGCCTCGGCGGTGGCATCCACTTCACCGGTGAGGGCTACCCGCTCGAGGATTTCTGCGCCCGTTTGAAGCGGTTTTCAGAAACCTTCGGCGTGCAGGTATATCTGGAGCCGGGCGAGGCAGCCATCACCAACAGCGCTTCCCTGGAAGTAACCGTCCTCGACACGCTCTTTAACGGCAAGCACCTGGCGATCGTGGACTCGTCGATCGAGGCCCACATGCTGGACCTCCTGATCTATCGCGAAAGCGCAAGGATCGGGCCTGACTCAGGCGAACACGAGGTGATGGTCTGCGGCAAGTCCTGCCTCGCGGGAGATATTTTCGGCACCTTCCGCTTCCCCGAACCGCTGAAGGTTGGCGACCGTCTCTCGGTGGAGGACGCGGCCGGCTACACGATGGTCAAGAAGAACTGGTTCAACGGCGTGGCAATGCCAGCCATCGCGATCCGCGAGCTCGACGGATCGATCCGCACTGTTCGCGAATTCGGCTTCGCCGACTACGAACAGAGCCTTTCTTGAGTTCACCCCTAAAGAAGGAGTTTTCCAAGGGAAATGAAGAAGAACGTCCTCATCATCGGCGCGGGCGGCGTGGCGCAGGTCGTTGCGCATAAGTGCGCCCAGAACAATGACGTGCTCGGCGATATCCATATCGCTTCGCGCACGCTTGCCAAGTGCGACGCCATCATCGCTTCCATTCACGAAAAGAAAGCCCTCAAGGTGGAGGGCAAGCTGGAAGCCCACACGCTGGACGCAATGAATGTGGATGCGACGAAGGCGCTGATCGAACAGACGGGCGCACGTATCGTCATCAATGTCGGCTCCGCCTTCCTCAACATGTCCGTGATGTCGGCCTGCATCGCTACCGGAGCGGCCTATATCGACACCGCGATCCACGAGGACCCGATGAGGGTCTGCGAGCCGCCGCCGTGGTATGCCAATTACGAATGGAAGCGCCGGGAAGAATGTGAGAAGGCAGGCGTCACGGCCATTCTTGGCGCCGGCTTCGATCCGGGCGTCGTAAACGCCTATGCCAAGCTCGCCTATGACGAATATTTCGACAAGATCGACTCGATCGACATAGTCGACATCAACGCCGGCACCCATGGCCGCTATTTCGCGACCAATTTCGACCCGGAGATCAATTTCCGCGAATTCACCGGGCAGGTCTGGACTTGGCAGAACAACCAGTGGGTCTCGAACAAGATGTTCGAGGTTGGCAAGGAGTGGGATCTCCCGGTCGTCGGAAAGCAGAAAGCCTACCTGACGGGTCATGATGAAGTGCATTCGCTGTCGCAGATCCTTAAGGTGCCCAATGTGCGGTTCTGGATGGGCTTCAGCGACCACTACATCAACGTCTTTACGGTGCTGAAAAATATCGGCCTTCTTTCCGAAAAGCCGGTGAGGACGGCCGAGGGCGTCGAGGTTGTTCCGCTCAAGGTCGTCAAGGCCGTGCTTCCCGATCCAGGCTCGCTTGCGCCCGACTACACCGGCAAGACCTGCATCGGCGATCTCGTCAAGGGTACCAAGGACGGTAAGGAACGCGAGGTATTCATCTACAATGTCGCCGACCACAAGGAAGCCTTTGAGGAGGTCGGCTCCCAGGGCATCTCCTATACCGCCGGCGTTCCGGCCGTCGCCGCGGCGATGCTGATCGCCACCGGTGAGTGGGACGTGAAGAAGATGGCAAATGTCGAGGACCTGCCGCCGCAGCCCTTCCTGGGCCTTCTCAACAAGATCGGCCTGCCGACCCGGATCAGGGACGAAAACGGCGATCGTGCGTTGAACTTCTGACCGTCGGGCGAGCGACCGGGACTATGCGTCGTTGGCCTGCGACGGCCGCTCCGCACGGTGCTGTTCCCGCCCCGTTTTCCCTGCATCTGATTCTGACCGGTCCGCCATGTTGGCGGGCCGGCATTTTGATGGCGGAATGCCCTGCGGCCTGGTCCGGGACTCCCCCGCCGCTTCCGCAAGCCCGTCTCGGAACTAGTAGTTACAGGCGGGCGCGTTGGTGAACTCGACAGTTCCGCTTTCCGTTAAGTCGCTGCCGCACCGGGTCCCGGTAAATGTATCGAAGTCAACAATTGTATTTCCGTCCGAGCCAGGCAGGAACGTGGCGTTTAATAAACCAATAATAACGCTTCCGGATGGCCAGGGCCTCAGGGTATTGCCAACTACCCTGGCGGATGAATCCGAATGGACAAAGATGGTTGCAGAGCCCCCGTGG
>QGUU01000200.1 GCA_003242525.1 Pseudomonadota bacterium
CGCTCCTTGAGGCGGAAACCCAATCCTCCCCCGGTCCCGGGACCTTCCCCTTTTACGGCACGGCCAATTCCAACCAGATGCTGATGGAGATCATGGGTCTGCATACGCCCGGCGCCTCCTTCATCAATCCGGGAACGAAACTGCGCGATGCGCTGACGAAGGAAGCTGCCCGGCGCGCGCTTGCCATCACTGCGCTGGGTAACGACTACACGCCCGTCGGTCGTGTGGTCGACGAACGCTCGGTGGTCAACGGCGTAGTTGGCTTGCACGCCACCGGGGGCTCGACCAACCACACCATCCATCTCATCGCCATGGCTGCGGCTGCCGGCATAAGGCTGACCTGGCAGGATATTTCCGAGCTCGCCGAATGCGTGCCGCTGCTGGCACGCATCTATCCGAACGGCCTGGCTGACGTGAACCATTTCCATGCGGCGGGGGGCATGGGTTTCCTGATCCGAGAACTGCTCGACGCCGGACTTCTGCACGAAGACGTGCAGACCGTATGGGGACAGGGACTGCGCGCCTATGCGATTGAGCCAAAGCTCGCTGAAGATGGCACGGTGCTTCGCGAGCCTGCATTGCGCGAGAGCGCCAACGAAAAGGTGCTTGCGCCCTATGCCAGGCCCTTCCAGCCGACGGGCGGCCTGAAGGTGCTCGGCGGCAATCTTGGCCACGCCATTATCAAGACTTCGGCGATCAAGCCGGAGCGGCTTATTGTCGAGGCGCCGGCGAAGGTGTTCCACAGCCAGGAAGCCCTCAACGAAGCCTTCCGGGCCGGCATGCTGACTGGCGATTTCATCGCCGTGATCCGTTTCCAGGGGCCGAAGGCAAATGGCATGCCGGAACTGCACCGGCTCACAACCGTGCTCGGTGTGTTGCAGGACCGGGGGCAGCGCGTGGCGTTGGTCACGGACGGTCGCATGTCAGGCGCCAGCGGCAAGGTGCCTGCGGCGATCCATGTGACGCCGGAAGCGTCGGAAAACGGTCCGATCGCCCGCCTGCGCGATGGTGACATCATTCGCCTAGACGCGGTGGCGGGAACGCTGGACGTGCTTGTGGATGCGGGTGAATTTGAACTGCGTCAACCTGCGGATTGCGACCTTTCGGCGAATGCGGTCGGCTTCGGTCGCGAACTGTTTGCGGGTTTCCGCCAGATTGCGGCACGCGCCGATGAGGGCGCGGTGGCGTTCGGCAACGCCGGCTGAGCCGTCCATGGCAGCCGGATGGCCGCCATGGACGCTACAAGCTTCGGCGCCGCCGGGAAGGGCATCGCTTACGGAACGCTCACTTCCGTCCGTTCGCCGGCTTTGACGGTTACTTTGGTCTCGCTCGGCGTATCGCTGTCGCTGCGTCGGGTGACGACCACATAGTCGCCCGCGGGAATCACGGTCTGGTAGTCCTCGTCGTAAGAATGGCCGATGGACTTGCGGTTGCCCTCGATGTTCTTCCTGGCTTCCAGGATTTCGATCGATTCGGCGCCTGGCGCGCTAACCGCGAGCACCCCTGCATTCAGGGTAACGTCGACATTCTGCGCTTCGCCTACCTTGACCGTGAAGGGTTGCTCGGCCTTGGCAAAACCGAGTGTTGCAACCACGACATAGTCGCCGGCAGGCAGCTGGAATTGCGAGTCCGGGCCGTATTCGTGCGCCACGCTCTCGCGTGTACCGTCCAGACTTTTCTTCGCACTGACGACCTCGAATCCGATTCCCGGATTGTCTGCCTTCTCGCCGCCTTCCGTGTAATAGGCGTTCACCGCGACGTGACCGATGCCTACGATGATATCCTTCTCCACGGTTTCACCCGCGGCAAGCTTTACGGTTTCCGATACGGAACCCTTGCCGATGCGTGCCTTGATCCTGATCTCCCCGGCCGGAAGGATGACCCTGGTGTCGCCATACTCTGTGGCCTCGCCGCCCGGATATTCGAACTCCAGAGTTGCCCCTTCGGAGATTTCGGCGCCCTCCGATGGGCGGGGATGAACAATCAGCGTGCCGGCATTGAGAACGAAGAGGGGTTCCGCCACTTTGCCGGCCTCGATGGCGACCCTCTGCTCGGTCCTGGCCTCGCCAAGCCTGGCGCGAATGACATAGTCGCCGGGTTCGAGATTGCCCTTGTAGTCGCCATATTCGATGCTGACCTGCTCGCCGGCGCTGCCATCGGGCTGCGCCTTGTAAACCTCCCAGCTATTGCCATCGGTGATGGGCTCGCCGCCCTCGGCCATGACTACCGTCGGCTGGAAGTTGAACGCGGCGGGCTCGGGCTCTGCCTCCGGTTCAGGCTCCGGAGCCGGGTCGGCTTCGGCGACGGTTACGGCCAACGCTTCCTTCAGCCCCTCCTCGTCGGAGGCGGAGATATATTTGCCTCCCGTGTTTTCCGCCAGGCAGGCCACCTGCCTGCCCTCTTCGTCGGTCAAGCCGAAGCCGACTACATGGGCCGTAAAGTCGACTCCGCCGGCCTTCAGTTCCTCGCCGAGCGCGCAGGGGTCGCCGCCGCAGGTTTCCAGCCCATCGGTGATCAGGATCACCCTTGCCTTGTCCTCGGTATATTTCAGCGCCTCCGCCGCGCTGCGAACGGCGTCGGTCAACGGCGTCTTGCCGAGGAACTTCATGCTATCTGCAGCCTGGACGATGGCGCTGGCCGAGCCGGCCTGAGGCGGTACGATCAGCTCGATGTCCTGGCAGCTTCCCTTCTCGCGATGCCCATAGGCCATGAAGCCTATCTCGGCATCGGCGGGAACCGACTGCAGCGCAGTGCGCAGTGATTTGCGCGCAATCTCCAGCTTGGGCCTGCCGTCTATCTGCGCCCACATCGAGCCTGACGCATCCAGAATTACGATGGCGCGGTCGGCTGCCTTCGCCGCCGTCCCCATTCCTACCAGAAGCAGACACGCAGCAATGCAGCGCGAAATCCTAAACATGCAGTCCCTCCGCGGTTGAATTTTGGCCGGCAGGCTAGAACAACCGCAAGGCTTATGGAAGCAGCCTGGGTTAATTTGTTCCGGGGCCGAAACGCCTGAACAAAGGCCTGCGGTTCAATAGGTCGTGCGCCGCTCTTCCGATGGAGGACGGCCGAATTGCAGCCTGTAGCTTTGCGCGAAATACGAATGGGAGGTGAAGCCGGTTGCGATTGCCACGTCGAGGATCGGCATATTGGTCTGGCGCAGCAACTCGCGGGCGCGCTCCAGCCTCAGCCGCATGTAGTAACGGCCCGGCGTGACGCCGAGATGACGCAGGAACAGGCGCTCCACCTGGCGCACCGACAGGCCTGCCGACTTGGCGAGTTGTCCAGCCGACAGCGGTTCGTCCAGGTGGTCAGCCATCATCTCCACGATCTTGCGCAGCTTTTCCGACTTGCCGGTGAGATCCCGCTCCGGTCCTACGCGCTGGCGGTCGCCGGCCGAACGGATGCGCTCGTGCTGGAACTGGTTGGCAACGCCGTTGGCGATGTTCGGCCCGAAGTCGGACCGGATGATCTCCAGCATCAGGTCGATCGAGGTGGTGCCGCCGGCGCAGGTATAGCGCTTCCGGTCGATCTCGAAGACATTGCCGGTGCAGTTGATGTCCGGAAACCGTTCCATGAACCCGGCCCGGTTCTCCCAGTGGATCGTGCAACGGTAGCCGTCGAGCTGGCCGGCCTCCGCCAGCAGGTAGGAGCCGACCGACAGGGCCCCCAAAGCGCCGCCGCGCCGGCCCCAGCTTCGCAGGGCGGCCAGCACCTTTGACTTTCCGGGAAACTCGGTCGTCAGCCCCACCGCCACGAAAAGTATGTCGACCGGGGGGATGTCGGCCACCGAATAGTCGATCTTGATCGGCAGGCCATTGGACGCGATCACCGCCTCACCATCGGCGGAAACGGTGGTCCAGCCATAATAGTCGTAGCCAAGCAGCCGGTTGGCCGAGCGAAAGGCGTCTATCGCCGCCGCCAGCGAAAACATGGAAAACTTGTCGACCAGCAGGAAGGCGAACTGCCTGCCACCTTGAACCGGATCAGCCATGGCCGGCCCTTCTACTGGAACAGGTGGTTTCGCCAAGTTCGCAGCCCTGTTTTGGTCAGAAGGAGGGTCGCTCCAGCCCCGTGGCTAGGAAGGCGGATGTAACGGTATTGGCCATCAGCATGGCGATGGTCATGGGTCCGACGCCACCCGGGACGGGAGTGATGGCCCCTGCAGCCCTCTCGGCTTCGGCATAGGCGACATCCCCGACCAGCCGCGTCTTGCCCTCGCCTTTTTCCGGCGCGGGGATGCGGTTGATGCCGACGTCGATTACCGTTGCGCCCGGTTTCACCCAGTCGCCGCGGACCATCTCTGGCCGGCCAACCGCAGCAACCAATATGTCGGCGGTTCGTGCGAGCGCGGGAAGGTCACGGGTGCGGCTGTGCGCCACCGTCACCGTGCAGTTGGCGGCAAGCAGAAGGTTGGCCATCGGCTTGCCGACGATGTTGGAGCGTCCGATCACGACTGCGTTGAGACCGGAAAGGTCCTTGCCGCGCACGCGCTCGATCAGCAGCATCGAGCCCGCCGGTGTGCAGGGCACGAAGGCCGTGGCCAGTTCCCCCGTGCCAAGCTTGCCGACATTGATGAAATGGAAGCCGTCGACATCCTTTTCCGGCGCGATCGCCTGGATGACGGTGCCGGCGTCGATCTGCGGCGGCAGTGGAAGCTGGACGAGAATGCCGTGAATGGCCGGGTCGGCGTTAAGTTCGGCGATCAGCTTCAGCAGTTCGTCCTGACCTGTCTCGGCAGGCAAGGTGTGCTGCACCGAATGGAAGCCGCACTCCTTCGCCGTGCGTGATTTGGAGGCGACATAGACCTGGCTGGCAGGGTCTTCCCCGACTATCACCACCGCCAGTCCAGGCGTGATGCCTTTCGCGCCAAGATCGGCTGTTAGCGCCTTCACCTTGCCCAGAACGTCTCCTGCGACTTTCTTTCCATCAATAACTTCGGCCATCAGATACCTTCTCAACACCTGTCGGGCTTTACCGTCTGGACCGTCATTGTCACGAAAAAAACGACGCATAATCCCGCCAAAGCGCCGTTCCATGCCGTAAACTCGAAACCGGATGCCTCCGGTCAGGGGAATCGACGGCGAGAGCGGCTTTCCGCAAGGTCGCGCAGGGCTTCCCGAAACTCCCGCAGCGAGGCCCGGATCTCTTCAAGAGCGTCGTAGTCTGGCGCTTTCTGCTGATATTCGAGGGGCGCCAGCGGCTGTGCGAATGAGGGCTGGGGCGGGTAAAAGTACGCAGGGTGGGGAGTGGCTGGATGAGCGTAGGGAGGATAGGCCGGGGGTGCAGGTGCTGGCTGCCAGCCTGCAGGGTAGGGCGTGGGCTGGTGGGGATATGGCGGCGGAGGATAGGCCATTGCCGGCGGCGTCGATGCGTGGACGGGATAGGGGTCGGGGTCCGGAGAGCAAAACTGGCGTGGCACGGGAGCTGGTTGGGGGCCGGAAGGAGGTAGTGGGGGTGAGGGGGGAGAAAGGGTG
>QGUU01000201.1 GCA_003242525.1 Pseudomonadota bacterium
GTAGGGAGGATAGGCCGGGGGTGCAGGTGCTGGCTGCCAGCCTGCAGGGTAGGGCGTGGGCTGGTGGGGATATGGCGGCGGAGGATAGGCCATTGCCGGCGGCGTCGATGCGTGGACGGGATAGGGCATCGGTGCCGGAGTACCAAACTGGCCCTGCCAGGGATGCTGTTGGGGCGCCGGAAAGGCTTGATCGGGATAGGCGGGATACATGGTTGCCTCCATGATTTGGGCCGGAAAGGGGTTGCCTTGCGCGCGGGGCAGCTCGAAGGCTGGCTCGGCAGAATGAAAGGTCTTCTCGTCGGGCAGCCAACTGGCATCTTCCCGCGCGCCATCGTCGAAAGTGTCGGTCGGGCCGTCATCGTCGCGGCGTAGCGCCGCGCCGCCCAGGCCGGCAAGCAGGCCGAGAAGCGCGCCGCCGAAAGCAAGCATTGTTCTCGGAGGCCCGCTGGCTTGCGTGGCGGGCAGGGCCCGGGAAACGATGTGGACAGCTGCATCGCTGGAGGTGCTGCCTGCACCGGTAGCGATACTGGCGGTTGTGATGCTACGATCCGGCTGGGCCGCGGCAGTTTCCTGAGACTGGCGCAGACGGGTGATCTCCTCGCCGCTCAGCCCCGTCTCGGCCATGCGTGTTGCAAGCGCCTGTTCGGCCTCTATGGCCTGCTGCAGTTCGCCCTGTCGGTCATTGACGATGCGTCGCAGCTCGGCCGAGAGTCGTTCGCGGGCGCCCTTGAGCTGGGCTTCCACGGCCCGCCGCTCGGGATTGCGCGGGCCAAGTTCGACTGCTGCCTTGTCGTACTGGCGCTTGATGTCGAGATATTGGACGCGCAGGGCCTGCAGCGCTTTGGTTTCGAATTCGCTCGGCAGCCCGCCGGCAAGCGACTCCACATCCGCCGCCCGCAAGGCTTCGACCTTGGCCTTGAGCGCCTCCGTCCTGGCGCGGGCGGCGGCGAGTTCCTCGTCCAGCTGCAGGATTTCGGCAAGCCGCGCTGGGTTTCGTGCCAGCTGGTCGAGGTCGCGTTCACCGCTGCGACCGGCGGACGGCCCGGTTGCGGAAGAAACACTGCGGACTGAAGCTTTGCCATGGGGTAGCTGTGCTGCCTCGTCCCTCTTGCCCTGCTCGTAAATCTGCACGAAGACATCGGTGACCGCATTCGCAATCAGCGCCGACTTTTCGCCGTTTCCGGTGGTCGCCGTGACAGCAATGCCATTGGATGTACCCTTGCGGGAAACCGAAAGGCTGGCTGCAAGTCGATCGATGGCGAATGCCTTCCGGTGACCGGCATCGTCGCCGGCATGGTGCGATCCGAGCATGGCACGCAGCAGGCCGTTGAAGCCGCCCACGCCATCCCTACCATTGAATTCCGGGTCTTCCAGAAGATTGAGCCGGTCGACGACCCGGGTGAGCACCATGCCCGAAGTCAGCACTCGCAGCTGGCTTTCAAAGGCGCTGCCTCCATCCGTGGCTTCGCTGTTGAACGCCAGTTCAGCCGTTGCCTGATAGCGCGCGGGCAGCCACAGGCCGACTGAAATGCCAAGCAACGCACCGAGTGCGGTCGTACAGGCAACCAGACGCCAGGACATGTGGCGGGCGCGGCCGGTCGCCGCCCGGGAGGCATTTCCCGGCACGCTGCCGGCGCCGATGTCCCCGTGTGCGGACAAGTCATGCGCGAAATCGGGCGCAGCGCCGGTAAGCTCGCCAGTCCTGTCCGAACAGGCTTCCCGCCCTTCACGGGCCGCGCGATGTCGCGCGGCCGCATCATCTATCCCTGAAGGCTCGACCCCTTCAGCAGCCGCCATCGCCAGCAGCGAGCCACCAGCTTTGGGTATGTCACTTCCGCCACCAAGAGTGCGTCCCAGCGCCAGGAGCGAGCGCTCGCGCATCCATTCCTCGCGATCTTGGACGTCATCTTGCATTGTCGGGCAACCCAGGGCGCGCCTCGCCGGCGCCGCCGATTTCCTTACGCAAGCTAAACAGTCATGGGTAACAAATGGTTAATTCGGCCTTGGCGCGTCGTCGCCAGATCGAATGCAATGACCGTACAAACAGGCACTGTTGACCCTTTGCGAGCGCGAGGCGGAATGCGGCAAGGGCTTCCCTGTACCCGCGCATGGCTCTATGAAGCCGGCACGGAGGTCGCCATGTCAGTTTCTCTTCTTCTCGTTGGTTGCGGCAATATGGGCTATGCCATGCTTGAGGGCTGGCTGAAATCAGGCAAGCTCAAGGGCAGTGAGGTCTTTGTCGTTGAGCCGAATGCAGGCCTTCGCGACCGCGCCAAGGCGCTTGGTTGCCAAACGGGTGCCGAAGCAGCGGAAGTCCCGCAGGACGCGGCCCCTGGGCTCGTCGTCATCGCCGTCAAGCCCCAGGTGATCCGCGACGTCCTTGGCGCCTATCGCCGCCTCGGCGACGGCAGCACAGTCTTTCTCAGTGTCGCTGCCGGCACCCCGGTAGCGACATTCCGCGAAATCCTGGGCGGCCGCACGCCGATCGTGCGCTGCATGCCCAACACGCCGGCGGCAATCGGCAAGGGCATGATGGTCGTCTATTCCACGCCGCAGGTGCCGGCTGGCACCTTGGATTTCATCACGGACCTTCTCTCCGCCAGCGGCGCCGTGGCAACGATAGCCGATGAAAGCCTGATGGATGCGGTGACGGCAGTTTCCGGCTCCGGCCCGGCCTACATATTCCATTTCATCGAATGCCTCACTGCGGCGGCCGAGAATGCCGGCCTGCCTTCGGAAACGGCGCGGCTGCTTGCCAAGCAGACCGTGTTCGGCGCCGCTTCGCTGGCAGTGGAGAGCAGTGAGGAACCCGGCACATTGCGCCAGCAGGTCACCAGCCCGAACGGCACGACGGCCGCCGCCCTGGCCGTCCTGATGGGAGAGGATCGGCTCAAGACGCTGCTGACGGACGCGGTGGAGGCAGCCCGGCTGCGCTCGATCGAGCTCGGCAGGTAGGCGTCTCTGGTTGGCTGGCCGCCGTGGCGGCGGCTTAGTCCTTCCGGAAGACGATGCGGCCCATCCATCCCGTCACCATGGCGAGCATGATGGAAAGGAAGCCGTAGAACGGTCCGTGATCCCGAGCGAGACGGAAGACCGTCTGCTCGAAACCCGATTTGCGGATTTCGAGCTGGGCGGAACTTTCATTGAGGAACTGCCCGTTCTTGAACAGGAAGGCGCGCGCCTTGTGTGTCCCGACCGGTACGTCCGGCGCGAGGCGCACCGTGGCCCGGAAGAGGCTCGGCGACAGGAATTGCACGCCACCGGGGTTCTCGCTGTAGAGCCCGGTCGCGGCCTTGCGCTCCCGCAGCGCCCGGGTGAACTCGGCGATGGTATGCGGGTTTTGCCCGGGCTCCGCCGGCTGCATGTATATGTTGTTGGTTCCCAGCGACAGGCGTTTGTAGCTCTCGGGCTGCGTGATGTCCTGCAGCGGCCGCGTGGATGCCACCGAATAGGAGATGGGAACGTTCTCGAAGGTCTCGGACTCGAGATTGATCCATATGCCCAAAACCCGCTCCTTGCGGCGGACCACGACCGGCCGGGCAGGGCCTTCGAGAACCACGACGACGTCGTAGCGCCCCTGGCGCACGACCTGCGGGTCCGCGTCTTCGAGCGAACCGAAAATGGTGAGATCCGCCCCGGAAAAGCCGGCGGTGATCGTGATCCGGTCAGGTGAAAGCCCGATCTGCACGCTTTCCTGATGCGGCGTTTGCGCGATCGCCGGCGTCGCCACGCCGAGCGCAAGGACAAGCAGGAAGTTTGCCGCCAGCGCTCTCATCCTTCCCCCAGACTCGCAAGGGAGTAGATGTCATTTGGCGTCGCAAACAGGTCCACGGCCAGCCTGATCGCCACGGCAAGCACCAGCAGGGCGAGCAGCGCGCGCAACTGTTCGCCACGCAGCCGCTGGCCTGCCCTGGCGCCATATTGCGCACCCGCCACGCCGCCGATCATCAGCAGAAAGGCAAGAACCACATCCACCGTCTGGTTGGTGCTTGCATGCACGAACGTCGTGTAGGCCGACGTGAAAATGATCTGGAAAAGCGAGGTGCCCACGACAACGTTGGTCGGAACCCGCAGCAGGTAGATCAAGGCAGGCACCATTATGAAGCCGCCGCCCACGCCCATGATGGACGACAGGAAGCCTATCGCGACGCCGATACCGATCACGGGGATTACGGAGACGAACAGCTTGGATGCGCGGAACCGCATCTTCAGCGGCAGCCGGTGAATCCAATTGTGTTGTCCGGACTTCTTCAGCGTCGGCGCAACGCCGGAGCGGGCACTGCGGATGGCGTTCACGCTCTCATAAAGCATGAGCCCGCCCACTGTCCCGAGCAGGGCAACGTAAAGCAGGGAGATGAACAGGTCGAGCTGGCCGATGGAGCGAAGCAGCGAGAATACCCAGATGCCGAAAGTCGAGCCGACGATGCCGCCTGCCAGCAGCACGCTTCCCAGCTTGAAGTCGAGCGTTCCGCGTTTCAGGTGTGAAAGGGCGCCGGAAAAGGACGAAGCGATGACCTGGTTGGCGCCCGTCGCGACTGCGATGGCCGGCGGTATGTTGTAGAAGATCAGGAGTGGCGTGATGAGAAAGCCGCCGCCGACCCCGAACATGCCCGACAGGAAGCCCACCGCCGCGCCCATCGCGAGAAGGACGAGGACGTTGACTGAAATCTCGGCGATGGGAAGATAGATACCCACCCGTTTGTCTCGATCTTTGCCAACTGCGCCCTGCGGGCCAATATTCGCTATAACAGCTAAAAGCTAATCTCAGGTTGCGTCGGCGGCGCAGCCGGGAAATTCCCGGCTACGCCGTCGAAGCAAAATCATCTCAGCCGCTTAACAGGCAAAACTGTGGCGCGGCGTCGCAACAGCGACGCCGGCCACGCTATTTGCGCGCGAGCAGCGCCTGTACCAGCTTCTCGTCGACCTCGCCGGTCGGCTCCAGGCCGTTGTCGGCCTGGAACGCCTTGATGGCGTTCTTCGTACGCTCGCCCATGATGCCATCGGCGCTGCCGGCATCGTAGCCGTTCTTGTTGAGAATGCGTTGGATATTCTGCACCGCCTTCTTCATGTCTATCGATGCGGTCGTCATGGGCGCATCCTGCCAGGCCTCGGGTATGTCCACGCTGTTTGCCGCCTCGTTGAGCGGCCTGGCCTTCCACAGCGTCGCGGCCGCGCGCGCCCGTTCAAGTTGCTCCGGACGCAGTGCCTTGGCGATTTCGTCGCGCTTGGTGGCGGCATCCTTGTCGCCGGCCTTGCCCACAAGCGAGAACCACTTGTAGGATTCTTCCAGGTTCTGCGGCATGCCGACGCCCTTGGCCGCCAATATGCCGAGGTTGAACTGGCTGTCCTTGACGCCAAGGTCGGCAGCCTCCTGGAACCAGTGCGCAGCTGACTCATTGTCGGCCTCGCCATCGGCAGCCATGGCAAACAGGACGGCCAGATTGTGCATGGCGCTGGCATTGCCCTGCTCGGCGG
>QGUU01000673.1 GCA_003242525.1 Pseudomonadota bacterium
ATCTTGATGAGCGTCGACTTGCCCGCGCCGTTCTCGCCCAGCAGCGCGTGGATGCTTCCTGCCGAAACGGAAAGGTCGGCCCTGTGCAGCGCCCTGACGCCGCCATAGCGTTTGGAGATACCCTCCATGCGCAGGAGTTCCGGCCCCGGCTCTGCCATCAATCTCTCCCATTCTCAGGCCACCGTGAGGAATGCGCCGCGGGCGTGCCCGCGGCGCGGCAGAACGCGATTACTGGTTCTCTTGAGTCTGCCCCATGATTTCCTGCGCGCTGAAATTGATGCCGCAGGTCGGGAAGGAATTGCCGACGAAGAAATTGTCGGAGTCGTTCGGGAAATAATCCTCGCCTTCCTTGAAATCCGGATCGGACTTGACTGCCAGCGGCAGCTTGATTTCCTGCGGCACCACCTGGCCCTCCAGGGCCGCGATGGCAGCCTTGATCGCAACCGCAACCTGGGCAGGCCCTGTGCCGGCCGAGGTGCATTTCAGGCCCTCGGATGAATATTTCGCGCAGAACTTCCGGAAGCCGTTCTCGGTTTCTCCGCCAAACGGCACGAAGGGATGGTTGGCGTCAATCATCGCCTGGACGACGCCCGTGTCGCCGCCTTGTGCGGTGATACCGTCGAAGGGACCATTGGTGGCAATGGCGTCCGCCGTGGCCTTCTGCGCCACGCCGTCATCCCATTTCCCCATGACTTCGGTAACCTGGAAGTCGCGCCCGGAAGACTGCAGCACTTCATGAAGTCCGGCATGGCGGTCCGTGTCGACCGATGTACCGGCGACGCCCCTCACCTCCAGTATCTTGCCGCCATTGGGCAGATGGTCGGTCAGCCATTTGCCCCAAAGCTCGCCCAGGCCCTTCTGGTCGACGTTCACGTTGATCGCGTCCTTGGTGTCGAGAGTATTGTCAAAGGCAACCAGCACGACGCCGGCCTCCTTGGCGCGCTTGATGACGGGCGCGAAGGCGGTCGGGTTCTGGGCATTGACGACAACGGCGTCAAAACCGGAGTCGATGAAGTTGTTGATGGCTGAAATCTGCGCAGGGACATCCTCACCGGTGGAAACGACCTTGAACTCCTTCAGTTTTGCGGCGACTTCCGGCTGAGCGGCGTAGGCCTTTGCCGTCTGCACCATCTGGATGCGCCATGTGTTGGCGATATAGCCGTTTGCCAGCGCTATCCGGTAAGGCCCTTCCTTGGCGGGAAATTTGAAGAATGCAGTCTCGGCGCGCCAGGGCACGAAGCATTCCGGCTCGGCCGGAGGCCCGGATACGATCTCCGGTTCGGCGAGGGCGCTCGATCCGAGCATGGCCAAGGCGGTCGCGGCAAGAATGCCGCCAAACAGGTTCTTTCTCATCACTATCCTCCCACTCCGCCGCCTCGCTCCGGGGCGGCGCGTATCTCCAAACGACGATTTGCATGGCGCTAAGCCCCGGGGTTTCAGGTCCTCCACCATCGATCCCGCGACCTTCCGTAACGTCATGATGGTAGCGCTAACATAATCCGGTGTAAAGCGGTTTTCCGCATCTTACGCGCGGCTCGTCAGCGTGCCGTACTTTCCCGTGC
>QGUU01000674.1 GCA_003242525.1 Pseudomonadota bacterium
CTCGTTGTGACCGGCTGTACTACGAGCGGATGTGTTCGTGGATCTGTCGTCGACGCATTTTCTTACAACTTTCGCGTCGCCGTGCCTGAGGACGCCGTGTACGACCGCTCGCGCACGTCGCATTTAGTCAACCTTTTTGACATGGCTTCGAAATATGCCGACGTCATGTCCACCAGCGAATTGATTGAGGCCTTAAACGCGATCGCGTGATCGCGGGTGGAATCCAGGAAGGCTGCATGAGTGACGAGATCGATCTCCTGGTCGTTGGTGCGGGAGCCTGTGGACTTGCTGCCGCCATAGCAGGCGCGGATGCAGGCCTGAATGTCGCTATTGTAGAGAAAACCGAGCGACCAGGGGGCAATTCAGCTCTTTCGACCGGTTCGGTGCCTGGGGCGGGCAGCCGCTTCCAGCGAGAGGCGGGTATAAAGGACGACCCGGAAACATATTTCCAAGATTTGATGCGGATCGCTGGCGACACGGACGATCCCGACCTTGTGAAGCGAATCACTGAGGTTTCCGCGGAAACTGTTGAGTGGCTTGTCGACAAGGTCGGTGCGCGGATGCAGCTCATCACGGTCTATAAGCACATTGGCCATTCCGTTCCGCGGCTCCATGCTCCCGCCTCCCGCAAGGGAATCGATCTTGTCAACGACCTGCTCAAGGCTGTCGATGAAAGGAACGTTCCACTCGCGGTCGGGAATGCTGTACGAGAACTGATTGTCGAGGATAGCGTCGTCAAAGGTGGGGTGGTCGACACGGGCAGCGGACATACCGAGGTGCGTGCCAAGGCCACTCTGCTTGCCGTCAACGGTTTCGGCGCCAATCGGGAGCTGGTCAAACGGTACTGCCCGGAGATTGCCGGAGCGGCCTATTTCGGCGCCAAAGGGTCCGAGGGCGAGGCGGTGATCTGGGGTGAGAAACTGGGGGCGCGCCTCGACAACATGGGGGCGTACCAGGGTTATGCTGCCGTCGCTGATCCTCACGGCTCAATTCTGTCCTGGACGACGATCGAAAAAGGCGGCGTTCTCGTCGGCCAGACCGGTCGCCGTTTCGGTGATGAAAGCCTTGGCTACTCTGGCTTCGCGAAAGTCGTTCTCCAGCAAGGAAGCCATGCTTTCGCAATTTTCGATCAGCGGATCTTCGAGATTGCGATGCTGGAGGAGGAGTTCGCTGAACTCCACGCCCATGGCGGTTTGAAAAAGGGTGATACCGTCGAGGCTGTTGCGAACGCGCAAGGCATCGATGGAGCTGCTGCTGCGCAGGCGATCGCCGAGTACAATGCAGCGGCTTTAGGCCAGATCTCTGATCCGTTTGGCCGGAAAGATTTCGGGCTCGCGCCACTCATGCCGCCCTTTTACTCCTGTCGCGTGGTGCCTGCCCTGTTCCATACGCAGGGTGGCCTTCACGTTGACCGTGATGCTCGCGTCATCCGTCGTGATGGGAGCGTCATTCGCGGCTTGTACGCCGGTGGCGGCGCGGCGGCGGGCATCAGTGGACGGTCCGGCGCGCTCGGTTATGCCTCAGGCAGTGGGCTGTTGACCGCAATCGCCCTGGGAAGGCT
>QGUU01000202.1 GCA_003242525.1 Pseudomonadota bacterium
TGATGTAGCCGCCGTCCTCGCGCTTGTCGATGACAAGGCAGCCGGGAGCTTCGCGCAGGATTTCCCGTGCTTCATCGGCGGTAATCGGCTTCTCGAATTCGACGTTCACCGCTTCGGAGTGGCCGACGAAGACCGGAACGCGCACGCAGGTGGCGGTGAGCTTGATTTTCGGATCAAGCATCTTCTTGGTCTCGGCCAGCATCTTCCATTCTTCCTTGGTCGAGCCGTCTTCCATGAAGACGTCGATGTGCGGAATGACGTTGAAGGCGATGCGCTTGGTGAACTTCTTCATCTCGACCGGATCGGCAACAAACACGGCCCTCGTCTGGGTAAAGAGCTCGTCCATGCCGTCCTTGCCCGCGCCGGAAACCGACTGGTAGGTGGAAACGACGATGCGCCTGATGGTGGCCGCGTCGTGCAAAGGCTTCAGAGCCACCACCATCTGGGCAGTCGAGCAGTTGGGATTTGCAATGATGTTCTTCTTCGCAAAATTCGCAACCGCATCCGGATTCACTTCCGGAACGATCAGCGGCACTTCGGGATCGTAGCGCCAGGCCGAGGAATTATCGATGACGACGCAGCCCTGCCGGCCGATCTTGGGCGACCACTCCTTGGAGACGTTGCCGCCTGCCGACATCAGGGCAATGTCGGTGTCGGAGAAGTCATAGGTCTCGAGCGCGCGCACTTTCAGCGTCTTGTCGCCATAGGACACTTCCGTGCCGATCGAGCGACGCGAAGCCAGCGCAACCACCTCATCGGCGGGAAAGCCGCGCTCTTCCAATATATTGAGCATCTCCCGGCCCACATTGCCCGTGGCGCCGACTACCGCAACCTTGAAACCCATGGCGAATCTCCGTTTCGCTCTCCGCTTTGCTTCGCTTGCAAGAACCCGCCGGCCATCGCGGGTCCCGCCTCCCTCAAGCCGAGCCGGGGAGAGGGCGGAGCGGCCAAGGGAGGTCAGACCGTGGTGGCGGTCGTTTTCTTGGCCGTCGTTTTGGTCGAAATCAGGGATGCGCGCGCCCGTCCGCCGGGCAGGGTCGAACCATGACCGGTAAAATCGAAGGCGAAAAAGGCCATCAGAAGGCCGCGCATTGAAAACATTCCTGTTCGGCGCGGCTTTTACGCGGTTTGGCGAAAGAGTCAACGCGTCATCGAGTCTCCCTGGGATCGGACCAGGGGATCTCCTGAGCGGGTCCTGTAGCCGCTGCGGAGATCAGGCGGCGAGGAACTTTTCGATTATGGCGTCACCCATCTCTGCCGTTCCGACTTCCTTCATGCCGGCCGACATGATGTCCCTGGTGCGGTAGCCCTCGTCGAGCACCGCCGCGATGGCCGCCTCCAGCCGATCGGCTTCCGCCACCATGCCAAAGGAATAGCGCAGGCACATGGCGAAGGAAGCGATCATTGCAATGGGGTTGGCAATGCCCTTGCCGGCAATGTCGGGAGCGGAGCCGTGTACCGGCTCATAGAGGGCCTTGCGCTTGCCCGTCTTGGCATCGGGCGCGCCCAGGGAAGCCGAGGGCAGCATGCCGAGCGAGCCGGTCAGCATCGCGGCTACGTCGGAGAGCATGTCACCGAAGAGGTTGTCGGTGACGATAACATCGAATTGCTTGGGCCAGCGGACGAGCTGCATGCCGCCGGCGTCGGCCAGCATATGGTCGAGCTTGACGTCGCTGTATTTCGCCTTGTGTGTGGCCCTGACCACTTCGTGCCAAAGCACGCCCGACTTCATGACGTTGCGCTTTTCCATCGAGGTGACATGGTTCTTCCGCGTCCGGGCCAGTTCGAAGGCGACGCCGGCAATGCGCTCGATCTCGAAAGTATCGTAGACCTGCGTGTCGATGCCGCGCTTCTGGCCGTTGCCGAGATCGATGATCTCCTTCGGCTCGCCGAAATAGACTCCGCCGGTCAGTTCCCGAACGATCAATATGTCCAGGCCCTCAACCACTTCCTGCTTCAATGAGGAGGACGAGGCGAGCGCCGGGTAGCAGATGGCCGGGCGCAGGTTTGCAAACAGCTCCATGTCCTTGCGCAGGCGCAGGAGCCCGGCCTCGGGGCGCACCTCATAGGGTACCCCGTCCCATTTGGGTCCGCCCACAGCGCCAAACAGCACTGCATCGGCCGCCAGGGCCTTCTCCATATCCGCTTCCGAGATGGCCTGGCCATGTACGTCATAGGCGCATCCGCCGACCAAGCCCTCGTCGGTGACGAAGCCGGTGCCGAACTTTTCGTTCATGGCGGCGATCAGCTTCTTCACCTCGGCCATCGCCTCGGGGCCGATGCCGTCGCCGGGGAGGAGGAAGAGGTTCTTCGAAGCCATGAGAAGCGTCCTGAGATGATGCCGTGAATTCCGGTCTAGCTAAACGGCGAAAGGCCGGCGTGCAAGCCGAAACGGCATGGGCCGCTGATCCAGCACCTGCGGCAGTCCGGCAACGCACCGGAAGGTTGCGCGGACTCCCGAAAGGGCCTCGCACATGGAAGCGGTGTACGCCTACCGGTTCGTCGCAGGTGCCGGTTGACCCGATCAACCACGCCTTCCTGTCAGGCGCTGCGCCTGAGCGCGGTCACCTCGATCTCGATCTTCATTTCAGGTTTGTTCAGGCCACATACGATCATCGTTGCCGCTGGCCTGATCTCGCCGAAATGCTCGCCGAGGATCGGGAAGACGATGTCCACGAAGGCCGCGTCGGTGATGTAATAGTGGGCACGCACCACGTCGGCCAATGAGAAGCCGGCTTCCTCAAGGGCATTTGCAATGGTCTTCAGCGCGTTCCGTGCCTGATCCTCCACCCGCTCCGGCATGATCATCGTCGCGTAGTCATATCCGGTCGTGCCGGAGACGAAGCACCAGTCGCCCTGCACGACGGCACGCGAATAACCTGCTTCCTGCTCGAAGGGCGACCCGGTGGAAATCAGTCGTCGCACGGCGCTACTCCGGTTTCGCCAGGGCAGAGCGCATGATGTCGCGGATTTCTTCCGGCCAGCGCTTCAGTGCGGGCCAGGTGTCGATGCGCGTCTCGCCCTGATGGGCGAAGTAGACGGCCTTTCGCTTCGCATCCACCGCCATGAAGGAATCGGCGAGGCCGCAGGCATGCGGCGTGCAGCCGCTGCCGTAAACCATCCCGCTCGCGCTTATCTCCGGCGCGCCACTGACGCTGAGGCCGGTGACGACTTCTTCCAGTCTGTCGCCAAGCAGTTTGCTGCTGGCGTGCAAGACAGCCGCGTTGTGCATGGCATCGATCATGCTGTCCAATTCCGCCGCGTCGAGGTCTTCCCAGCCGGTTCCCGGCTCAGGCGAAAAATGCAGCTCTCCCGCGGTGGTAACGCCCGCATCCGGCGACCAGGTCAGCACCGGCGCCGTGCCTCCGGGCAGAACGTAAGGCAGGAAGACGATACGGTCATCCGAGACGGCGGCCGGTGGCGCGCCGCAATCCTCGCCCACCTTCGCCGTCCTGATATCGCCGCCTTCCGGTTTCCAGATCAGCAGCGCGGCGGGGCCACAGGCGTTGCCCCCGGGGCCGACATCGTAGATCGCGACCTTCACGCCGGCGACTTCGGCCACCCTTTGAAGCGAAACGAAATAGTCGCGTGCGATTTCCCGGCCGTCATAGGAGAGGATCTTGTCACCATATTCCTCAGGCTGGGTGACGGTCAGATACCCACCCTCGAAGGCCAGCGGCACCGGCAGGCCGTCATCCTGCCCGACGACATCCTGCGGCGCCGGCTCCGCATTCTCCTGCTCGCCTGCGTCAGGGTCCACGAGCATTGCGAGTGCCGCGGGCTGGCCGGCGTCTGCATCTGCCGGGCGGGGGGCAAGGGCGAACAGTGCGAGAGCAGCGGTTCCGACGAGCAGGGAGCGCATGGAAAACCTCCGTTTTCGCACCGGCGTCCGGCAGGAGGGTGTCAGGCCCAGGGGCGGGTCATCGCGTTTTTCTGTTCGAACGCCGCGATGGCGTCGACCTTCTCCATCGTCAGGGCGATGTCATCAAGGCCGTTGAGCAGGCAATGGCGCTTGAAATCGTCAAGGTCGAACTTGATCACGCCGCCATCGGGGCCGCGGATTTCCTTCGCCTCAAGATCAATGGTGAGAGTGGCGTTTGCGCCGCGCGAGGCATCGTCCAGCAGCTTCTCGAGATCTTCGGGGCTGACGGTGATCGGCAATATGCCGTTCTTGAAGCAGTTGTTGTAGAATATGTCGGCGAAGGAGGTGGAGATCACGCAGCGTATGCCAAAGTCGAGCAGCGCCCAGGGTGCATGCTCGCGCGACGAGCCGCAGCCGAAATTGTCGCCCGCGACGAGGATCTGCGCGTTCCGATAGGCCGGCTTGTTCAGCACGAAGTCCGGGTTCTCGGAGCCGTCCTCGTTGTAGCGCATCTCGGCGAAAAGGCCCTTCCCGAGACCGGTGCGCTTGATCGTCTTGAGGTAATCCTTGGGAATGATCATGTCGGTGTCGACATTGACGATCGGAAGCGGCGCGGCGACGCCGGTGAGTTTGGTGAACTTTTCCATGACTTTGTCCGCGTTTCGGCTTTGGAGCGCCGTTGGTTTACACAAAGGCGCGCGCAAATGAAAGCGCCCGGCCCGGTCTCGCCGAAACGGCTCCGGTCGGCCGCGTCGCCTCAAACGAGCACAGGGAGTCTTCGGGTCTACAGAAAGCGCATCCGCGCGCCGGTTTCGATCCTGCCGGGCCTGTCCACCGTGCAATAGACGCCGATATTGTGACCGTTGTTGCGCACCAGGGTGCGCAAGATTTCCGCATCATGGTCGAATCCGTCCTGCGCGATGATGGTGAAGGCGCAGCGACGACACGGCTCGGAAATGGTCAGTTCAACTTCGCCAATGGCGATACGGCGGCCGATCCACTCCGTTTCGGGAAAATGTCCCTCCACTGGAGCCATATCCACCAGCACGCTCGGGCGAAAGCGGCGGGGATGCGGATTGTCTTCCGGATGAAACGCCCTCCGCCGCGCCCGCGGTGCGGTGGGTAGAAGAGTGACCCGCGCCCTGCGGGTACGCCGCTCCCTCACGACTCCCGAATAGCCGGGCGGAGCGCCGTGGCTGAACGGCCTGAGCGCTACCGGAAAGCCGAGGAAATCGCTGAGTGCGCTGTCGCATTCTGCGGACGGAGCGGGCATCCAGTCGGAGCCCGGCAGTGCGATTTCCAGTTCGCCACTAGGCGTGAGGCGAGAGTGGGCCAGAGGCAACTTGTGCCATTTGGCCTCGCGGTCCGGCCGCGCCGGCTCGCCCGTCGCAGCCTCGACCAGCCCGAAGAGCCTGTCGCCCGCTACGCCGTCGGTATCAATCTCCAACGCGTTTCGTGGCTCTCCGCCGAAAGAGCTTGCTGGATATCGCCAGAGGCTTATGACGTTGCCGATTGGGTGGCCGGTCATTCCTTCTTGTTCTGCCTGTTTGCGATGAGGTCGTCGACGACGGTGGGGTCGGCGA
>QGUU01000675.1 GCA_003242525.1 Pseudomonadota bacterium
CAAAAAAAGTTCGGTACGTAACCAATGTAACTCCGCATTGCGCCCGCGTACCGCGGCGATTCACCCCGATGAGCGCGGCAAAGCACATTCCCAGCCATCCGGCCCAACCGAGCCATGGCCATCTTTCGAGCACGGCAACGAATGCGTCGCGCCAGTGCGCAATGCGCGTCCCAATCTGTGTTAGCGGCAAAGCGCTCCCCCGATCCCCTGCGCACCATTATACCAGTCCACGCAAGCATCGGAATATCTGCTTTATGAGGAGCGCGGCTTTGCGCGACGAGTGGCCGGCGCTGTCATCGGATCATCCGGCCATGGATGCCGGGGATAGCGTCCCTTCATTTCCGCTTTCACCGCCTGGTAGCTGCCTCTCCAGAAGCCCGGCAAGTCGCGGGTGACCTGCACCGGCCGGTTCGCAGGCGACAGAAGCTCCACCACAAGAGGAACACGCCCGTCGGCAATCGAGGGGTGCCGGTCAAGCCCAAACAATTCCTGCACGCGGATGGCGATGCTCGGACCAGCCTCCGCTGTGTAGTCAATTGCGGCGCGGGTGCCGGTCGGCGCCTCAAAATGCGTCGGCGCCTCTACGTCGAGGCGGCGGCGCAAATTCCACGGGAGCAGGTTGGTGATTGCGGTACGCAGTTCGTCAGCCGACAGTGCCGAAATTGACACTTTGTCGACCAGCAGCGGCGCCAGCCATTCGTCGACCTTCGCCGCAAGCGCAGCATCGGAAAGGTCCGGCCATTCGTCGCCTTCGGCCCGGCGGAGAAACGCTACACGATCGCGCCATTGCAGAAGCGAGTCGGTCCACGGAAGCTTCTGCAATCCCGCCGAGGCAACTGCACGCGCCAGACGCCGCGCGGTGTCTTCATTCGGCGAAACCTGCACGATTTGCTCCGACAGAACGACCGCGCCGAGACGGCGGCTCTTTCGCGCCCGCAATGCAAGCGACGCGGAATCGACGGTGATCTCGTCACGCTGCTCAATGCGGTCGGCAAAGCGCTGCTCGATTTCTGCAAGCGAGATCGGCGCCGCGAGGAGGATTCGGCTCTGCGCGGCGGCGCCTGTCAATTCTGCAACAGCAAGGAACGGTTCGCGGGCCAGGCTTGAGGCCGGATCGACACTGGCTCCGCGCCCATTGGCAAGCAGAAAGCTCCCACCACTGCCACGACTGCGGGCAATGCGGTCCGGATAGGCCAGCGACAGGATCGCGCCGGGGGAGAGTACTCCCGAGTCGCCCCGCGCTTCGCGCTGGCCACCAGCGGACACCGCCCAACGTGCCGCCATGCGCCGCGCCTCCTCCGCTCGTCGAGAACGATCGCGATGCAAATTGTCGAGACGATGCGTCAGGTCGACGGCGTCGCCGCCCAATCCACGTTCGGTCACGAGCAGCGCGATGTCGGCGGCAAGCCTGGCCTCGCCCTCACGCGCAGCGTCGATCACCATGCGTGCCAGCCGTGGCGGCAATGGCAGCGCCCGGATGGCTCGACCTTCATCGGTGATTCGGCCCTTGTCATCCAAGGCATCGAGATCCATCAGCAGCTTTTGTGCTTCCAGGAAC
>QGUU01000203.1 GCA_003242525.1 Pseudomonadota bacterium
TATAAGAAAGTGTTTTCCCGCTGGCCTATTTCCTTCCAACCCCCCAAGGGGGCTTCGTGGCTTTCCGTGCCGGTTTCCCGGCCGTAACCGGGGGCGAACACGATACCGTCGATGCGGGCCATTTCGGCCGCAAACCCATAGTGCTGACCTGGTTCTGGGTAGTCTTTCCCTGCCTTCTGCTCAACTATTTCGGTCAGGGCGCCTTCGTCATTTCGCATGGCGGGAAGCCCGACAATCCGTTTTTTCAGATGCTTCCGGGGTGGGCTCTGGTGCCCATGGTCGTGCTTGCAACGGCTGCGACGGTCATTGCCAGCCAGGCGGTCATTTCGGGGGCGTTCTCGCTAACGCGGCAGGCGGTGCAACTGAACCTTCTGCCACGCATCGAGGTGCGGCACACATCCGAGATGCAGTCGGGGCAGATCTACATTCCGCGCGTGAATCTGCTTCTGGCGGTTTCGGTGATGCTGCTGGTCGTGGGCTTCGGCGATTCCAGTTCTCTTGCGGCAGCCTATGGCATTTCGGTGACCGGCGAGATGCTGATGACCACGGTGCTGCTCTTCGTCGTCATGCGTTATCTGTGGAGCTGGAAGCTGGCGGGCGCTCTGGCATTGGCAGTGCTGTTTGCGGCGATCGATGCCGGCTTCTTCGCGGCCAATGCGGTGAAGGTACTGGACGGAGGCTGGGTGTCGATCGCCGTCGCCTGTGTGATGGGTGTCATCATGGCGACGTGGATTCGCGGCAGCCGCTACCTCTTCGAGAAGACCCGCCGCAACGAAGTGCCTCTGGATTTCCTCGCCGCCAATCTGTCGAAGAAGAAGCCGCAGACCGTTGCAGGCACGGCCGTTTTCCTGACCAGCGATCCTCTGAGTGCGCCAACGGCCCTGTTGCACAGCCTGAAGCACTACAAGGTGCTGCACGAGCAGAACGTCATCCTCTCGGTGGTGACAGCACAACAGCCTGTGGTTCCCGACAACGAACGGGTAAAGATGGAGAGGATCAACGATCTCTTCATGCGGGTGAAGCTCAACTTCGGCTATATGGAGCAGCCAAATATACCGCGCGCACTTGCGATCTGCCGCAAGCAGGGCTGGAAGTTCGATATCATGACGACTTCGTTCTTCCTGTCCCGACGCTCCCTCAAGGCATCGGCCAATTCAGGAATGCCTCTTTGGCAGGACAGGCTGTTCATCTTCCTGGCGCGCACCGCAGCCGATGCCACCGAATATTTCCAAATTCCTACGGGTCGGGTTGTCGAGATCGGTACGCAGGTCGCGATCTGAGGCGCTGCGGGGCTGGGCGCGCGGTGCGCCTCCGGAGGGATATGGTGTGAGGTGAAGCAGACCATCGGGCACCCCCGGCAGAAAGTTGCGGCGGCACTTGCCTTTCGGGCGTTCCTCCTGCATAGGATGGGCAAGAACCGTAACGTACGGTACGCGCACGAATGAAACCCGAAACCGAGTTCATGGAAGGTCCGACCCAGCGTCAGCGCGACGTGCTGGATGCCGTGCTGCGGCTGCTTGTGGAGGAAGGCGACAAGATCACCATGGCGTCGGTGGCAAGGCGCGCGAGTTGTTCCAAGGAAACCCTATACAAATGGTTCGGGGACCGGGACGGGCTGCTGACTGCGGCTGTGAAGTGGCAGGCCTCGAAAGTTCGCGTCAGCCCTGTCGATCCCAGGAACCCGGACCTGCAGTCGCTGACCGAAAGCCTTGAAGGTTATGCGCGCGATTGGCTGAAGGTCATTTCCAGCGATACCTCCATTGCACTTAACCGCGTTGCCATCGGGCATGCCGGCACGGGCAAGGACAATCTGGGAGCCATCGTGCTGGAGAATGGTCGCTTTGCCATGGCAAAGCGCCTGAAGCCGGTCCTGGAAGCCGGGCGAAACGCCGGCCTGCTCTGCTTCGAGGACACGGAAACCGCGTTCCGCACCTTTTTCGGGCTGGTCGGGCGGGACGTGCAAATCCGCCTCCTTCTCGGCGACTGGCCGGGCCTGACGGAAGCCGCGATAGCCGAGGATGCGGCGCGTGCAACAAGACAGTTTCTTGCCCTCTACGGGGTTGGGAAGAGCCATAGTGTCAAACACGGAAGGAAGTAACATGCGTGTCTATTATGATCGCGACGCCGATCTCAATCTCATCAAGGGCAAGAAGGTCGGTATTGTCGGCTATGGTTCGCAGGGCAGGGCGCATGCGCTCAACCTGAAGGATTCTGGCGTCAAGGAGATTGCCATCGGGCTCAAGCCCGGTTCCGCGACCGCCAGGAAGGTCGAGGCCGACGGCCTGCAGGTCAAGTCCGTCTCCGAACTCGCCAGCTGGGCGGACCTGATCATGATGGCCACACCTGACGAGCTGCAGGCCGATATCTACCGGAACGAGATTGCCCCCAACATCCGCGACGGCGCAGCGATTGCCTTTGCACACGGCCTCAACGTGCATTTCGGCCTTATCGAGCCGAAGTCGAGTGTTGACGTCGTCATGATCGCGCCGAAGGGCCCCGGCCACACCGTGCGCGGCGAATACCAGAAGGGTGGCGGCGTGCCGTGCCTGGTTGCCGTTCACCAGGATGCATCGGGCAACGCCCTTGACCTCGCCCTGTCCTACGCCTGCGGCGTCGGCGGCGGCCGTTCGGGCGTCATCGAGACCAGCTTCAAGGAAGAGTGCGAAACTGACCTGTTCGGCGAGCAGGTGGTTCTCTGCGGCGGCCTCGTGGAGCTCATTCGCGCTGGCTTCGAGACGCTGGTCGAGGCCGGCTATGCCCCTGAAATGGCCTATTTCGAGTGCCTGCACGAGGTGAAGCTGATCGTGGATCTCATCTATGAGGGCGGCATCGCCAACATGAACTACTCGATCTCCAACACCGCCGAGTGGGGCGAATATGTGAGCGGCCCGCGCATCATCACTGCAGAAACGAAGGCCGAGATGAAGCGCATCCTGCACGACATCCAGACCGGCAAGTTCACCTCGGAGTGGATGCAGGAATACCGCTCCGGCCTCGCTCGCTTCAAAGGCATCCGCCGCATGAACGACGCGCACCAGATCGAGCAGGTCGGTGAGAAGCTGCGCGGCATGATGCCGTGGATCGCCAAGAACAAGCTGGTGGACAAGACCAAGAACTGACGCATCAGAACCCGGCTGCGCGGGCAGGGCATGTACGGGTCTCGCGCCCTGGCCGGGACAGATGCGTAAGGGTTAGCCTCCCAAGGCTGCGCCGGCGCCATCTCGTTATCGGGATGCGCCGGCCTTTTGTCTTCTGTATCAGTTCAGGACAGTTTGACTGGCATGGTTTTCGCTTCGTCTCCCCGATCAAGGGAGTTCGCAGATGGATGCCATGAGGGAAAGATCGACCGGATCCAAAGGCGATGGCGTCGCCGAGCGACGCGCGACGGTGCGGCGGCGTGTCATCAGGGGAGCGACCATATCCTTCAACAAGGGCTTTGGCGCGCTCGAGTGCGTGGTGCGCAATGAGTCGGACGGGGGCGTATTGCTGGCCTTCGGAGAAACCTGTGCTGTTCCGTCCGCCTTTGACCTGAAGGTGAACGGGAAATCAGCGCGAACCGCCAGGGTCCGCTGGCGCACCATGACGCTGGTGGGCGCGGAATTCGTCTCAGACCGCCCCCGCGCCGAATGAAACGGACGCCGCTCTCGCGGCGCCCTTCCCCGCCTCAATAATAAGGCGAACGGCATTGCCGACGCGGCCCGTTATAGGGCTGCCAGCTATTGTCCCACGCCCGATAGGACCGATAACGATTGTAGCACCAGCGCACATGCGCGCTCGAAGCCGCACGGTAGTGGCGCCTCGGAACGATGTAATCGTAGTTCGGGATCAGGCCGAAATTGAAGTAGATTCTGGGGCGGTGGTGATGGCGATGCCATGAGCGGTTTCGCCATCGCCAGTTGTCGTAGTGGCGATGGCCGCGATGCAGGGTACGGTGCCGGGGCCACCTCTTCCAATAGCGAGAATCGCCGTAACGGTGGTCACGTACCGTCGTCACGTCTGAAGGTGGGACCGAAACCGAAGGGGAAGCCAGCGGAGCGGCCGCCAGCGGAGACGCCAGGCAGGCCAGCAGCCCCGCCGCCAGCAGTCCGGACGTCCATCGACGAGAGAAGAGCTTTTCCATCTTGTGCTCCGATGTGTCTGCCCAAACCCCCATGTTCTGTTTTCAGGATGGCTGTTTGATCATGAACGGGTGATGAATGCTGCGGTTGCACGCCCTTTGCGAGAAATCCGCAGGCATGTGCTCTTGTTTCCGGAGCGTTCAACGGGCATGGAAAGCCCATGTCGCTTCGCCTCGCTACCTTCAATGTCGAGAATCTTATGTACAGGTTCGATTTCTCGGGGTTCCGCAACCAGTTGAATGCGGATCGCACGCTTACGCTGTTCGAGATCAAGACGGAGGCGGAATACCGGATCTTGGAGCAGGCACGCGTCATTGCTCATTCTGACGACACGCGGCAGTTGACGGCGCTGGCGATTGCAGCCACGCGCGCCGACATCATCTGCATGCAGGAGGTGGACAATATAGAGGCGCTGAAAGCCTTCGAATATGGCTACCTCTTCAAGATGATCGGCGAGGGCTATCGACAAAAGTACACCACGGCGGGGAACGATTCGCGCGGGATCGACGTGGCCGTGATGATGCGGACGGAGACCGCTCACGGCCAGCCCATCGAGTTCGTGCGCATGACCAGCCATGCCCACGTCACCTTTGACCAGTTTGACCTGTTCACACCGGAACTGGAGGCGCTGGGCCACCAGCGGACAGATCGTATTTTTCGGCGTGATTGCCTGGAAGTGGACGTCACCGTTGGCGGCATACCGGTGACCCTCTATCTCGTTCATTTCAAGTCAATGGGACCCCCACGCAACGGATTGAACGGCCGCGACGCGACGATGCCGCTGCGGATCGCTGAGGCACGGGCCGTCAGGCGCATAATCGAGGAGCGCTTCGGCAAGGATCGCGCTGCCCGCAAGCGCTGGGCGATTTGTGGCGACTGTAATGATTACCGGCAGCGCCTGGTGATCGAGGGAGACGCCATTGCCGGCTATCGGTTCACCGTGGCGAACGAAGCCCGATCCTGTCTCGATGTCCTGCTGGCTGACGGCTTTTGCGAGAACGTCGTGGAACGAAGGCCGGAAATGGATCGCTGGACGCTGTATCACACGCGCGGACCGCAGGAGCGGCACCTGTGCCAGCTGGATTACATTTTGCTGTCACCGGCCCTGGCGGCTCGCAATGCACAGGCGGTTCCAGATATCGTCCGCAATGGACAGCCCTACCGCACGCCCTTTCCCGCCGGGCAGGAGGTCGAACGCTTCCCTCGGGTCGGTTGGGACCGGCCGAAGGGCGGCTCTTTTTCACATCTCCCGGCCCACGAGACGGGCTCCTATTTCGTATGTCCTCTTCTTCTTTTAAAAAAAAAAAATAGTATAA
>QGUU01000676.1 GCA_003242525.1 Pseudomonadota bacterium
GAGTTGAGCTTCGACGGGTCGATGCTGGGTGCGTCGAGTTCAGCCAGCGGAACGAGCCTGGGGTTGGATTCCGCGCCGAGGCCAACGGCGTACTCAAAGGACGTGCCGTTCTTCAGTACCTCCTGACCGCCCTTGCCGACCAGCCACTTCAGGAACGCCTGCGCTTCCTTCGGATGGTTGGACGAAGCCAGCACGCCACCGCCGGAAATCGACACGAAGGCGCCAGGGTCCTGGTTCCGGAAATAGTGAAGCGCTACGTTTTTGCTGTTCTCGCCCGTCTTTGCCTGATCGCCGAACCAGTAATAGTGATAGATGACGCCGCCATCGATCTCCCCGGCATTGACGGCCTTCATCACCGTGCCGTTGCCGCGATAGGCGGTGAAGTTTTCCTTCATGCCCCGGAGCCAGTCGGCCGTGACCTGCTCGCCCTTCAACTCCAGCAAGGCGCTGACGATGGCCTGGAAATCCGCGCCTGTGGGAGACGCAGCCCAGCGGCCCTTCCAGTCCGGGTTTGAAAGATCCAGCAGCGACTTCGGCAACTGGTCTTCCTTAAGCCTGTCCTTGTTGTAGGCAAAGACCGTGCTGCGCGCGGCGATCCCGATCCAGTTGCCAGTTGAGGGGCGAAAGTTCTCCGGCACGGCGGCCAGCGTATCGGCGTCGAGCGGCGCGAAAAGGCCGGCATTCTCGACAAGGGCCATGGCCGGCGAATTTTCCGTCAGGAAGACATCTGCCGGAGAGGCAGCGCCTTCGGCGACGATCTGGTTGGCGAACTCGCTGTCACCGCCATGACGAAGCGTCACGGCAATGCCGGTATCCCGGGTAAAGGCTTCGGCCCATTCCTTGCCCAGGCTTTCATGCTGGGCGTTGTATACGACAATGGCCGGTTCGTCCGCCGAGGCCGGTCCGTTTACAGCGGCGGTGACCAGCAGCGCAGCGCCGGCCAGACTGGCAATGCCCGATCTCATGGCGAACTCCTCATCCGTGGAATAACTTCACGGTCAAGGCGTAACAATACATGAATAAAAAACGCAAGTTTTAAGTGCGGTGGCGAGGACCTCTTTGTGATCATGCTGCCGGTTCGACATGCCGCCCTCGCCCGCTTTGTGCGCGCATCGTCCAGGAACTTGACCTGCTGCAAGATATTCCTGACGTCTGCTGCCAACATGCGGGACTGAGGGCTACCATGAAGTAAAAAGCCTCTGTCGCAGCGTCGGAAAAGGCTTGCAGGGAAAGATGATAGCATTGTTTTTCATCATCTTTCCAGCCCACAGGGGGAAAGCAGCCATCGCGGCAGAACAATCCGCTGTGGCCTGATCTGCCAATTTTTAAGGCTATGTTGCGACATGCATTTCATGTATGAAGCGCGGTCCGCCGTCAGGGCGATTTTGACATGGCCAAGTGCATACCCATATGAGCCCCCCGCGCGCCATGTCTGCCCCGACAGATTTGGCCGGTGCGGCCAGCGTACGGAAAACGACGATGCCGAAATTCAAATTTCACAAGCTCGCCGCCATCATCGTGTTGATAGGTTTCGCTGCCTGGATGGCGACTGG
>QGUU01000677.1 GCA_003242525.1 Pseudomonadota bacterium
AGCGCGCCATCTCGAATTCTACCGGGAGGCTGTATTCGATCTTGAGCCGTTCCTTCAGCACATCGAGCTGCAGTGCGCCGACGACACCGACAATGGCGGGCGTGCCATCCTCCGGCTGAAAGAGTTGCACCACGCCCTCCTCAGCCATCTGCTGCAGTGCCTCCTTCAGCTTCTTCGCCTTCATGGCGTCGCCAAGCCGCACCCGGCGCAGGATTTCCGGCGCGAAGTTCGGCACGCCGCGAAACAATATGTCTTCGCCCTCGGTCAGCGTATCGCCGATGCGCAGCGTGCCGTGGTTGGGAATTCCTACCACGTCTCCCGCATAAGCCTCGTCTGCGGTGACGCGCGAGCGGGCGAAGAAGAATTGGGGCGCGCTGAGGCTCATCGGCTTGCCGGTGCGCACCAGCTTCACCTTCATCCCGCGCGAAAGCTGTCCGGAGCAGACCCGCACGAAGGCGATGCGGTCGCGATGGTTGGGATCCATGTTGGCCTGAATCTTGAAGACGAACGATGTCATCTTCTGCTCCGTCGCGTCGACCTTGCGCGTGTCGGCCTCCTGGGCGCGGGGCGGCGGCGCCCACTCGCCAAGAGCCTCTATAAGGTCGCGCACGCCGAAATTCCGCAGCGCGGAGCCGAAGAAGACCGGCGTCAGATGGCCGTCAAGGAACGATTCCCGATCGAACGGCCTGCAGGCCTCCCGCGCCAGTTCCAGTTCCTCTATGAACTGCTCGCGCTCGTTCTGCGGCAGAAGGCCGGCCGCCCAGTTGGAATCGGGCCCGTTGACCTTGGTTCGCCTTTCTTCGGCATCGCCGCGACGAACCGCGTTTTCAGCCAAATGATAGGTGCCTGCGAAGGTCTTCCCCTGCCCGATGGGCCAGGTGATCGGCGCTGTATCGAGGGCGAGCTTCTGCTCGATCTCGTCGAGTATTTCGAAAGTGTTGCGCGCGTCCCGATCCATCTTGTTGACAAATGTGATGATTGGAATGTCGCGCAGCCGGCAGACCTCGAACAGCTTGAGGGTGCGCGGCTCGATACCTCTGGCGGCGTCGATGACCATGACGGCCGAGTCGACGGCAGAGAGCGTGCGATAGGTGTCGTCGGCGAAGTCTTCGTGGCCCGGAGTGTCCAGCAGATTGAAGACATTGTCGCCATATTCGAAGGTCATCACCGATGTGACCACCGAAATGCCGCGCTCGCGCTCGATCTTCATCCAGTCGGATCGCGTCTGGATGCGGTCCTTCTTCGCCTTGACCTCGCCGGCAAGCTGGATGGCGCCGCCGAAGAGCAGCAGCTTTTCGGTCAGCGTTGTCTTGCCCGCGTCCGGGTGCGCGATGATCGCGAAGGTACGGCGGCGTGCAACCGCCTGTGAAATCGTCTCGGCCATGTCAGGAATCCGGTTCGCGCGGGCTTATAGCGGCGCGGCGGGCGGCTGTTGCTGTCCGAAGTGAAGGCGGGGCCCTGAAAACCGACGGGGCGCCCGGCTTGGCGGTGGGCGGCCCGTAATGCCATGCAGGGCAGAAGGGCGGAAAGGAGGAAGAAGTGGCCTGTCGGTG
>QGUU01000678.1 GCA_003242525.1 Pseudomonadota bacterium
GGTTGATCCCCGCGGGAAACCCGTGGCCCATGAACCTCGCACGCTGCTGGTGCCTCCGGCACTGAAGGTTCAGGCCGAACTGCTGATGAGCAGCCTGAAGGTCAACGAGACCACCACGGCCAACAAACCCAAGCCGAGCGACAACCCGCACGCGGGCAAGTTCACCATCGTCACCAGCGCCTACCTTGGCAACGCGGCCATGTCCGGCTCGAGCACGAAGGCCTGGTATCTGCTTGCCGAACCGTCGGACCTGCCGGTGATCGAGGTCGCGTTCCTCAACGGCAAGCGGCAGCCCACCGTGGAGCGGGCCGAAGCCGACTTCAACGTTCTGGGCATCCAGTTCCGTGGGTACTTCGACTTCGGCGTCGCCCTCCAGGACTACCGGGGCGGCGTGAAGATGAAGGGCGAGGCGTAAGCGCCTCGTCGTTCAACCGGCATCAGAACTCTCTTATCACGAACAGGAGCAACGAGACATGGCAGTAGCACAGTTCATTCATGACGGCGACAGCATCGACTACACGCCCACCAGCGCGGACGTGGCGGCCGGCGACGTGATCGTTCAGGGCGACTTGGTGGGCATCGCCAAACGCGATATCCCACGCAACGCACTCGGCGCATTGGCGGTGTCAGGCGTGTTCGATCTGCCCAAGGCGCGTGGCGTTGGCGCGGCCATCGCCGCCGGGGCGAAGGTGTACTGGGACGCCCTGAGTCAACAGGCCACCACCACGGCGGACGACAACAAGTACCTGGGCAAGGCTGTCCGTGCTGCCGCCGACGCAGACGCGACGGTCCGTGTGCGGCTGGAGCAGTGATCGTGGCTGACCTGCTTCGCCAAGGTTCGCAGTGGCTGGAGCAGATGCGCACGGCGCACTGCTCCAGCCCGGTCGAGTACCGCAGGCCGCCAGAAGCATGGACGGTCCAGGCGACCTTCGGGAAAACCGGCTTTGAGGTCGCCGACGAGTCGGGCCTGACCATCACCGCTCAGGTGTGGGACTTTCTGATCCTCGCCGACGCGCTGCCGGGGGTCGAGCCGGAACCCGGCGACGTGATCGCGGCCAACGGGCGGAGATACGAGGTCGTGAACCTGGGCGGCGAAGGCTGCTGGCGCTGGAGCGATCCGTACCGCCAAACCTACCGCATTCACACCAAGGACATCGGAGCGGACACGTGAGCGACTCGACTGTCAGTAGCGACTTCCGAAGCGCCTGCGAGCGCCAGTTTGCGGAACTGCATCGCAAGCTGGACCGGCTGGATGAAGCCATTCGCGGCAATGGCCATCCCGGCATCAACGTGCGGCTGGACCGCCTGGAGCAGGATGCCAAGCGCCAGGCGAGGCTGATCTGGCTGATCGTGGGTGCGGGTATCACCGCCGCCACGTCGGGAATCATCACCTGGATTACGGGGTGACGCATGAGTCTGGTCATCGACATCGCCGACGCCGTGACTGCCGAACTGAATGCGGCACCGCCAGGCACGTTCACGCCGAGCTTCACCGCCGTGCGGCGGGTGTTGCCGGAGTTTGACCTGGCCGATCTGGCGGATCTGAAGGTTTC
>QGUU01000204.1 GCA_003242525.1 Pseudomonadota bacterium
TTTTTGCGGTGTGGGGCGTTATAGGGTAAGTGTGTAGGAGGCGGAGATATAGAGCGCTCACGGGGTGGGTATTGGCTAAACCCCCACAAGCAGTGCCCAGCGCTGTGCGAGTATGACCTCGTTGCGAATGTTCTGGTCGGTCTTGAGCCCGATCAGCAGCACGAACATGCCAAAGGAGATGATGCCGGCGTAGACAGCTTCCCGCGCGGCGCGCGCGAGCGGATGTGCGACGGCGTCGCGCGACGTAGTGACGGTAACGGCCATGGGATCAGACCTTTTCGACTTCTGGACGGCCCAGGATGCCGGACGGCAGGAAGATCAGCACGATGGCCAGGATCGAGAAGGCGGCAACGTCCTTGTAGTCGATCGAGAAATAGGCCGACCACATGCTCTCGATGAAGCCGATCAGCAGGCCGCCCACAACGGCGCCGGGCAGCGATCCGATGCCTCCGAGCACCGCGGCGGTAAATGCCTTCACGCCTGGCACGAAACCGTCCGAGAAAGCCACGACGCCGTAATACATCAGGAACAGCGTGCCAGCCACGGCCGCCAGCGCGGCGCCCATGACGAAGGTCAGGGAGATGGTGCGATCGACGTCGACGCCAAGCAGCGCCGCCATTTTCCTGTCCTGCTCGCAAGCGCGCTGGGCGCGTCCCAGCGACGTCCGGTTCACCACATACCAGAAGATCGCCAGCAGGGCGGCAGTGACGATGACGATGATGATCTGCTTCAGCGAAACGCTGACGCCCGCAACGTTGTAGACCTGGCTGACCATCGGCGGGATCGGCTTGTTGCGCGGACCCTGGGACACCTGCACGAAATTGGAAAGGGCAATCGACATGCCGATGGCGGTGATCAGCGGCGCCAGTCGGAACGAGCCGCGCAGCGGCCGATAAGCCACTTTTTCGATGACCCAGTTGTAGAGGCCCATCAGGAGCATCGACACGATCATCATGATCAGCAGCGCCACGACGACGGGCACGGAATAGAACATGGCGGTTAGTATGAGGAAGACGATAAGGGCTATGAAGGCGCCAACCATGAAGATGTCGCCATGGGCGAAATTGATCATGCCGATGATGCCGTACACCATCGTATAGCCAATCGCGATCAGCCCGTAGATCGATCCCAGCGTCAGCCCGTTGATAAGCTGCTGAACGAAGTACTGCATGTTTAACGAGGCTCCCCTGGACGTCACCCGGCCGGATGCGTCCTCTTCGTATTTCCCTCTAGTCCTAAAGTTTCAAGGCGGGATTGCAACGTGAATTTCGGCCTGATCGCGCGAAATCGAAATGCCCGGCCAGATTCCCCCCGTCCTGCGCATCCGCCCCATTGACCACCGCGGAACCTATCATTGGCACAACGCAATGTCTTTGACGATTCCGGCCATTATCGCGAGCAACTTGGAATTTTCCAGCGCCGAGAGACTCTTCTCTAGGGGAAATTTGCGCTTCGGCGCAAGGCGTCTAACGCATTTTTGATGCCTGCACGACCGGAAATTGCCGCTCGGCGACCGCCTTCTACTTGACGACGAAGCCATGCGCGAACGGGTCGCGATCGTCAATGAAGATGGTGTTGAACCCCGTCTGCCTGGCCCAGCCGCCGATCGAAGGAACGATCGCCGGGCGGCCGGCAACCTCGACCTCCCGCTCCACCCGCCCCCTGAAGAGCGAGCCGATGATGGACTCGTGGACGAAGGCATCGCCCGCTTTCAATTTGCCCCTGGCGTGAAGCTGCGCCATTCGCGCGGAGGTGCCCGTTCCGCAGGGCGAGCGGTCGATGGCCTTGTCTCCGTAGAAGACGGCGTTGCGCGCGTGCGCCTCCGGATGGGTCGGGCGGCCGGTCCAAAGCATGTGCGTGAGCCGGTCGATGCCCGGATTTTCGGGGTGCTGAAAGGAATATTTTTCGTTCAGCCGCTGCCGCACCACCGGGCTCCATGCGATAAGGTCGCCCGCTGACCAGTCGGCCATGTCCGTGTAATTTTCCTGCGGTTCGACAATGGCGTAGAAATTGCCGCCATAGGCGACATCGACCCTGATCTCGCCGAGGACGGGGCACTCGACCGTGAGCCCCTCGGCATAGAGGAAGGAAGGCACATTGGTGATGCGCACTTCCTCCACATGGTCGCCCACCATGCGGTACTCGGCTTTCACCGGACCGGCCGGCGTGTCGAGGTTCAGCACACCCGGCGTTCTGGGCGTCACCAGTCCGTTCTCGATAGCCATGGTTACGGTGCCGATGGTGCCATGGCCGCACATGGGCAGGCACCCTGACGTCTCGATGAACAGGATGGCTATGTCGCAGTCGTCGCGCGTCGGCGGATATAGGATCGAGCCCGACATCATGTCATGGCCTCGCGGCTCGAACATCAGGCCTGTGCGAATCCAGTCATATTCGGCAAGGAAATGCGCCCGCCGCTCCATCATGGTCGCCCCCTCCAGGCGCGGCCCGCCTCCGGCGACCAGGCGCACCGGATTGCCGCATGTATGCCCATCGATACAGGTGAAGGTGTGGCGGGCCATGAGGGTTCGACCTCTTCGGTTAGGAAACTAGAAGCGCTGCGGGCTGAATGGCGCAAGATTTATTGCGGAGCCTGCGCCGCATACAAGGTCGCGAACAAGCCGCCCGGTCGCTGCCGCCTGCGTCAGGCCCAGATGACCATGCCCGAAAGCGTAGAACACTCCTGGCGCCGACCTTGCGCGGCCGATGACCGGGAGCGAATCCGGCAGCGACGGCCGGAAACCCATCCACTCCCGACCGCCCTCCGTTTTCAGGCCGGGGAGAAACTGTTTCGCCTTTTCCAGCATGGCGCGCGAGCGGGCATAGTTTGGCGGCCGGTCCAGCCCGGCGAGTTCCACCGCCCCGCCGACGCGCAGCCCGGTGACAAGAGGGCTGACGACAAAGCCATGACCAACGAATGTAAGGTGCCTTCTGAGATCGAAAGCACCGGGGGGCAGCGTTGTATTGTAGCCGCGCTCCGTTTCCAGCGGAATGCGGTCCCCAAAACGTGCGGCGTGGATGTGTGACCACGCGCCAGCGCACAATACGGCATTGTCAGCCCGCATATGCTCGCCGTCCGCGAAGGCCAGTTCGACATGCCGCCGATCGCCCTCGGCAACGGGGCGCGCGTCGACCACGGTGCGCTTTTCAAAGCGCGCGCCCCTCCGTTCGGCATAGGCCCATATGGCCTTCCCAAACAGTTTCGGGTCCGAAACGGTTTTCCATGTCGGCATGAAGGTGCCATGGGTGAAGCGCGGCGAAAGGCCGGGCTGCAACTCGGCCAGCCTCGCGCCCGAGACATGCTCATAGGGAATGCCAAAACGGTCACGCGCGGCCCAGCCGGGCAGCGAAGCCTTGAACTCGGCCTCGCCCTCATAGAGGTCGATGGCGCCGTCGTGGCCGACCATGTTTTCGGCGCCCGCGCGGGCCGCAAGCCCTGCCCATTCGGCCTGCGCCAGCCGCATCAGCCCCGCCTGGGCCGTCAGGCTGGCGTCGAACTTGCGCGGGTCGCCGGCCCGCAGGAAGCGGATCAGCCATGGAGCGAGCTTCGGCAGATAGGCCGGCGGGATGGAAAGCGGTCCCAGCGGATCCATCAGCCAGCGCGGGAGCTTCTTCAGCATGCCCTTGTGGGCCAGCGGCAAGGGGTCGGGAAAGGCGAAGGCTGCCGCATTGCCAGACGAGGTTTCCTCGCACACACCAGTACGGTCATAGACGGTAACGGCGTAACCGGCTTCGACCAGGTTCGCGGCAACGCAAATGCCTATGATCCCAGCACCGATGACGGCAACGCTGCCGCCCGGCGCCAGCCCGCCGGTTTGCGGGATCGTGCCCGGCGAACTGCGCGGTGAGTCCTCACCGCGGGTGGGGACGGGGTCAATTTCTCCTGAGCCGATATCTGCCACTCTCTGACGCCCTCGCCCGTCCCTTTTGCATCCTCGCGGCCGGCGGGCGTTATGCCGCCCTGGCCAGATTGAGTTTCGACAGATCCGGCCGCGATTCCATTGCCGAACGAACGATCTTTTCCACCTGCGCCCGACGCTCGCCGGAAAGCGGCTGGCGCGGCATGCGCACGCGGTCGTTCGACCCTATGGCCAGCACCTCGGCGAGCTTGATGTTTTGCACGAGATAGGTCGACACGTCGAGGTCCAGCAATGGGCGGAACCAGCGATAGATGGCGAGCGCCTCGTCCCTGCGGCCCTGCTTCATCAATTGATAGATCGCCACCGTTTCCTTGGGGAAGGCGGTGACAAGACCGGCCACCCAGCCCACGGCTCCAACTGCCAGCGCCTCGAAGGCGAGATTATCCACGCCGGTGAAGAGATCGAAGCGGTCGCCGAAGCGATTGATGATCTCGGTCGAGCGGCGGATGTCGTCCGAACTTTCCTTGACCGCCACGAACAGCGGATCGGACGCCAGTTCCTCCATGATGTCGACCGTCACGTCCACCCGATAGGCGACCCGGTTGGAATAGATCATCACCGGCAGCCCGCCAGCAGCGCCGATCGCCTTCATCGTGGCCACGGTCTCTGCCGGGTTGGTGTGGTAGATTGGCGACGGCACCACCATCAGCCCGTCCGCGCCCTCGCTGGCCGCTCGCCTGGCCATGGCCGCTCCTTCGCGGGTACCCGGCTCGTTGATGGTGAGCAAAACCGGCTTCTTGCCGGCAACCTTCTGTGCGGTCTTCAGCACCGCGATCTTTTCGTCGGCGCTGAGCATCGGGCCTTCGCCAAGCGATCCGGCAACGATGAGACCGTCGCAACCCGCTTCCATCAGCAGCGTAAAGCAACGCTCCATCTCGGCATGGTCGAGCTGGTCGTCAGCGGTGAATTTCGTGGTGACTGCGGGGAAAACACCGGTCCACATGGCTTGCCTCCATCTGATATATCAGATATATATCTGCTGGATACCTGGCTGTCAACGAGCTTTTCGGGCTGATATATCACCGGCGGAAGGAGAGAGGTCTTGGACGCAGCCGTGACCGAAGCGATGCCGGCGGGCGCAACCGTCAGCGCGAAAGCCTATCTGGCTCTGGAAAAGCTGATCGTGACGCTGGAGCTTGCGCCGGGTTCTGTCCTTACCGAGCGGATGCTGATCGAGCGCTTGTCGCTGGGCCGGACCCCGGTGCGCGAAGCAATCCAGCGGCTGACGTGGGAAGGGCTGCTCGAGGTCCGCCCGCGCGCCGGCATCGTTGTCGCCCCATTGAACGCGCCCGACTGGCTGCGCGTGATAGATGCCCGTCGCGGCGTGGAGGTGGTGCTGGCCCGCTCAGCGGCGCGCTTCCTTACCGATGAAGTCGCGGCGCGGTTCCAGGCTTCGGCCAGGGCAATGCACCAGGCGGTGCTGGCCGCAGACGTTCTCGGCTTCCTGGAGGCGGACAAGGCACTGGACGAAGCCCTCGCA
>QGUU01000205.1 GCA_003242525.1 Pseudomonadota bacterium
CCTCGAGAACGACGACGCCAACCGCGCGCTGATGGGCTCCAACATGCAGCGCCAGGCGGTGCCACTGGTTCGTGCCGAGGCGCCGTTCGTGGGAACCGGCATGGAGCCGATCGTTGCCCGTGACTCCGGTGCCGCCATTGCGGCGCGGCGCGCCGGCGTGGTCGACCAGGTGGACGCCACCCGTATCGTCATCCGCGCCACGGAAGATCTCGATCCCGGCAAGTCGGGCGTCGACATCTACCGGCTGATGAAGTTCCAGCGCTCGAACCAGAACACCTGCATCAACCAGCGTCCGCTGGTGAGGGTGGGCGATCGCATCGAGAAGGGCGACATCATCGCGGATGGTCCCTCGACCGATCTCGGCGATCTGGCTCTGGGCCGGAACGTGCTCGTCGCGTTCATGCCCTGGAACGGCTACAACTACGAAGACTCGATCCTGCTTTCCGAGCGCATCGTCGCCGATGACGTGTTCACCTCGATCCATATCGAGGAGTCCGAAGTCAGCGCGCGCGACACCAAGCTGGGGCCGGAGGAGATTACGCGCGACATTCCGAACGTTTCGGAAGAGGCATTGAAGAACCTCGACGAGGCTGGCATCGGCTACATCGGCGCAGAGGTCCAGCCTGGCGATATCCTCGTCGGCAAGATCACGCCAAAGGGCGAAAGCCCGATGACGCCGGAAGAGAAGCTGCTGCGCGCCATCTTCGGCGAAAAGGCGTCCGACGTTCGCGACACTTCCATGCGCATGCCTCCGGGCACGTATGGCACGGTCGTTGAGGTGCGTGTCTTCAACCGCCACGGCGTGGAGAAGGACGAACGCGCCATGGCCATCGAGCGCGAGGAAATCGAGCGTTTGGCCAAGGACCGCGATGACGAGCAGGCGATCCTGGACCGCAACGTCTATGCGCGGCTTGCCGATATGCTCGTCGGCAAGGAGGCCATTGCAGGGCCCAAGGGGTTCAAGAAGGGCACCACGCTCACGAGAGAGGTGCTGGACGACTATCCGCGTTCGCAATGGTGGCAGTTCGCCGTTGAGAACGAGAAGCTCCAGGGTGAGCTGGAGGCTTTGCGAGGGCAGTATGACGACTCCAAGAAGGCGCTGGAGCAGCGCTTCATGGACAAGGTCGAGAAAGTCCAGCGCGGCGACGAGATGCCTCCCGGCGTGATGAAGATGGTCAAGGTCTTCGTTGCGGTGAAGCGCAAGATGCAGCCGGGCGACAAGATGGCCGGCCGTCATGGCAACAAGGGCGTCGTGTCTCGCATCGTGCCGATCGAGGACATGCCGTTCCTGGAGGACGGCACGCATGTCGACATCGTGCTCAATCCGCTCGGCGTGCCTTCGCGCATGAACGTCGGCCAGATTCTGGAGACGCATCTGGGCTGGGCCTGCGCGGGCATGGGCCGGCAGATCGGCGAACTGCTTGAGGCCTATCAAAATGGCGGTGAGATCAAGCCGCTGCGCGAGAAGATCGAAAGCATCATTCCGAATAACGATCGTAACGAGCCTGTCCGGAACTATGACGATGAATCGATCGTTCGTCTTGCGGAGCAGATGAAGCACGGTGTCTCGATCGCGACGCCGGTCTTCGACGGCGCCAACGAGGCTGACATCAACGAGATGCTGGAGAAGGCAGGGCTTTCCAGCAGCGGCCAGGTGACGCTGTATGACGGGCGCACGGGCGAACCCTTCGACCGGAGCGTGACGGTGGGCTACATCTACATGCTCAAGCTCCACCACCTCGTGGACGACAAGATCCACGCCCGCTCGATAGGTCCGTATAGCCTCGTCACCCAGCAGCCTCTGGGCGGCAAGGCGCAGTTCGGCGGACAGCGCTTCGGCGAAATGGAGGTGTGGGCGCTTGAGGCCTACGGTGCCGCCTACACGCTGCAGGAAATGCTGACGGTGAAGTCGGACGACGTGGCTGGCCGCACCAAGGTGTACGAGGCGATCGTCAGGGGCGACGACACGTTCGAAGCGGGCATTCCGGAGAGCTTTAACGTCCTCGTCAAGGAAATGCGCTCGCTCGGCCTTAATGTCGAACTGGAAAACTCCCGCTTCGACCCGGGGCCGCAGCAATTGCCCGACGCCGCCGAGTAAGGCGATCTGCAGCCGCGGCCTGGCCGCGGCTGCCTGAATTCCTCGCGGGCCAGCGCCCGCACACGACATTCAAAGGGGTTATCGAGGACCCCACAAGGAGAATGGCATGAACCAAGAGGTCATGAATCTCTTCAACCCGCAGGCGCCTGCGCAGGTGTTCGATTCGATCCGCATCTCGCTTGCGTCCCCGGAAAAGATCCTTTCCTGGTCGTTCGGCGAGATCAAGAAGCCGGAGACGATCAACTACCGCACCTTCAAGCCGGAGCGTGACGGCCTTTTCTGTGCGCGCATCTTCGGGCCGATCAAGGACTACGAGTGTCTTTGCGGCAAGTACAAGCGCATGAAGTACAAGGGCGTCATCTGCGAGAAGTGCGGCGTGGAAGTGACCCTGTCGCGCGTGCGCCGCGAGCGCATGGGCCATATCGAGCTTGCCGCGCCGGTGGCTCATATCTGGTTCCTGAAGTCGCTGCCAAGCCGCATCGGTACCCTGCTCGACATGACCCTGAAGGATATCGAGCGCGTCCTGTACTTCGAGAACTACATCGTTACCGAGCCGGGCCTCACCGCGCTGAAGGAGCATCAGCTTCTCAGCGAGGAAGAGTACATGATGGCGGTTGACGAGTATGGCGAGGACTCCTTCACCGCCATGATCGGCGCAGAGGCCATCCACGACCTGCTGGCAAATATGGACCTCGAAAAGATCGCGGGGGAACTGCGCTCCGAGCTGGCGTCGACGACGTCAGAACTGAAGCAGAAGAAGCTTCTCAAGCGCCTGAAGGTGGTCGAGAACTTCATCGAATCCGGCAACCGCCCGGAATGGATGATCATGAAGGTCATCCCGGTCATTCCGCCGGATCTGCGCCCGCTGGTTCCGCTCGATGGCGGCCGTTTTGCGACGTCCGATCTGAACGATCTCTACCGCCGCGTCATCAATCGCAACAATCGCCTGAAGCGCCTGATCGAGCTTCGCGCGCCCGGAATCATCGTGCGCAACGAGAAGCGCATGCTGCAGGAGGCGGTTGACGCGCTGTTCGACAACGGTCGCCGCGGCCGCGTCATCACCGGTGCCAACAAGCGCCCGCTGAAGTCGCTTTCCGACATGCTCAAGGGCAAGCAGGGCCGGTTCCGCCAGAATCTGCTCGGTAAACGAGTGGACTATTCGGGCCGCTCGGTCATCGTCACCGGCCCAGAACTGAAGCTGCACCAGTGCGGCCTGCCGAAGAAGATGGCGCTGGAGCTGTTCAAGCCCTTCATCTACGCGCGCCTCGACGCCAAGGGTTATTCCTCCACCGTCAAGCAGGCGAAGAAGCTGGTCGAAAAGGAGCGGCCGGAGGTCTGGGACATCCTCGACGAAGTCATTCGCGAGCACCCGGTTCTGCTGAACCGCGCGCCGACGCTGCACAGGCTCGGCATCCAGGCGTTCGAGCCGATCCTGATCGAGGGCAAGGCGATCCAGCTTCACCCGCTGGTCTGCACGGCCTTCAACGCCGACTTCGACGGCGACCAGATGGCGGTTCACGTTCCGCTGTCGCTGGAAGCGCAGCTTGAAGCACGCGTGCTGATGATGTCGACCAACAACATCCTGCACCCGGCCTCCGGCGCGCCGATCATCGTGCCGTCGCAGGACATGGTCCTTGGCCTCTACTATCTCTCGATCGTCAATCAGAACGAGCCGGGAGAGGGCATGATTTTCGCCGACATGGGCGAGTTGCAGCATGCGCTGGAATCCAAGGTCGTCACCCTGCACGCCAAGATCAAGGGTCGCTACAAGAGCGTGGATGCGGAAGGCAACGTGGTGTCGAAGATCTATGACACGACGCCCGGCCGCATGATCATCGGCGAACTTCTGCCGAAGCATCCAAACGTCCCGTTCGACATCGCCAATCAGGAGATGACCAAGAAGAACATCTCCAAGATGATCGATACCGTCTACCGGCACTGCGGCCAGAAGGAGACGGTGATCTTCTGCGACCGTATCATGGCGCTCGGCTTCTCCCATGCCTGCAAGGCCGGCATTTCCTTCGGCAAGGATGACATGGTCATCCCCGAGACGAAGGCGAAGCTGGTGGCCGAAACCGAGGCTTTGGCCAAGGAATACGAGCAGCAGTACAATGACGGTCTGATCACTCAGGGCGAGAAGTACAACAAGGTAGTGGATGCCTGGGCCAAGTGCTCCGAGAAGGTCGCCGACGAGATGATGGCCCGCATCAAGGCGATCGAGTTCAACGAGGACGGCCGCCAGAAGCCGATGAACTCGATCTACATGATGTCGCATTCCGGCGCGCGCGGATCGCCCACCCAGATGCGCCAGCTGGCCGGCATGCGCGGCCTGATGGCCAAGCCATCAGGCGAGATCATCGAAACGCCGATCATCTCGAACTTCAAGGAAGGCCTTACCGTGCTCGAGTACTTCAACTCGACCCACGGCGCCCGCAAGGGCCTGGCTGACACGGCTCTGAAGACGGCGAACTCGGGTTATCTCACCCGCCGCCTGGTCGACGTCGCGCAGGACTGCATCGTGACCGTGCCCGACTGCGGCACGGAAAAGGGGCTGACGATGCAGCCGATTGTCGATGCCGGACAGGTCGTCGCATCCATCGGGCAGCGCGTGCTTGGCCGCACGGCGCTGGAGGACATCCTTCATCCGGTCACCGGCGAAGTTCTGGTCCCCGGCGGCAAGCTGATGGACGAGCGCGACGTGGAGGCCATCGAGAAGGCTGGCGTGCAGACGGTCCGCATCCGCTCGGCGCTGACCTGCGAGGTCCGCACCGGCGTGTGCGCGGTCTGCTACGGCCGCGACCTGGCCCGTGGTACGCCGGTCAATATCGGCGAGGCGGTCGGCGTCATTGCGGCGCAGTCCATCGGGGAGCCGGGAACCCAGCTCACCATGCGTACCTTCCACATGGGCGGTACGGCACAGGTGGTGGACTCCTCCTTCCTCGAGGCCTCCTACGAGGGCACGGTGCAGATCCGCAATCGCAACGTGGTGCGCAACTCCGACGGCCACCTTGTGGTGATGGGCCGCAACATGGCGGTCCTCATCCTCGATGAGTCCGGCAAGGAGCGCGCCGCCCACCGAGTAACCTACGGTTCACGCATCTACGTGGACGATGGCGACAAGGTGCGGCGCGGCCAGCGTATCGCCGAATGGGACCCCTACACGCGTCCGATCCTCACCGAGGTCGAGGGCCGGGTGGAGTTCGAGGATCTGGTCGACGGCATCTCCGTGCAGGAGACGGCCGATGAGTCGACCGGCATCACCAAGCGCGAGGTCATTGACTGGCGCTCCACGCCACGC
>QGUU01000679.1 GCA_003242525.1 Pseudomonadota bacterium
TAAAATTGGATGCATTGCCCTTGTCGATTTCACAATCCCAGGTCCCATCGCCTGCTCTGGTCAATTCAATAGCCGCGCCATTTACCGCAGAACTGACATCGCCGTCCAACGTGACAGTAATTGTTCCGGTGCCGTCGGCATTGATTGAGCCGTCTACTGAGCCAAGATTCGATGCAACGAATCCAATGGCTTTTTGATCGTCATTATCAGTCATATCAGTTCCAAGGCCGCGAAGCAGACGCTCTTCAATCGCGGTACGATAAGCGTTCAGTTCGCTATAGGCACGGTTAACCTGAGAGCGGGCGACGTAATCCTGATACTGCGGAATGGCGATGGCCGCCAGGATGCCGATGATCGCCACCACGATCATCAACTCAATTCAGTGTGAAACCCTGCTGAGTCTTTTTCATCATTTTCGTTCTCCGTTTACGCACTAGTCGTTATCAGCGCGCGAGGTGTTGCTCGGAATGTATGGAAGCGCTCCCGCGCCGCCATCGCCCGTATGGTAAGCAGGAAATGAGCCAGAGAGGTCGATCTGGTTCCTGTTTTCGGGGGCGCATTAAAATCAATGACTTATGGTGGCTGTTGGGATTTGGCGACAGTGTCGGGAAGGGCGAAAACTGACGTAAAGCGTCAGTCTCATAGAAGGGGTGACGTAAATTGTCACCTTGTCATGTACAGGGCAGTGCTTTGTGCCGGGAACGGCTTTCACGAAAAGCGGGCGTGGGTGGGGGGCGGACGTTGCTTTTGTGGCGCTTGGGGGCGGCAAGCGGCGACGAAGGAAGCAGGTAGCCCTCGGCGCGCGAACCGGAAGGACCGGGTTTATTCCATGCCCAGTTTCTTCAGCTTGTAGCGCAGGGCGCGGAAGCTGATGCCGAGCAGCTTGGCGGCGGCGGTCTTGTTATAGCGGGTCTGCTGCAGGGCTTTCTCGATCATCTCGCGCTCGATGTCGCCGAGATACTCCTCCAGGGCGAAGTTCTCCGAAAGCTCTACTTCCTCGGGCAGCTCCGGAGCGAGACTAGGGGTTGGCAGGTGCAGGTCGGCCTCGCGGATGACATTGCCCTCGCAAAGGGTGAGGGCGCGTTCCAAGATGTTTTCCAGCTCGCGCACGTTGCCGGGGAAGTCGTACTGCTGCAGGGCACGCAGGGCGTCTTCGCTCAGCCTGGGCCGCTCGGCAGGCGGCAGGTCGCCAGCGAGGCGGGCGAAGATGTGCTCGGCCAGCATGGGGATGTCTTCGCGGCGCTCCCGCAGCGGCGGGACGCGCAGCTGGATGACATTGATGCGGTAGTAGAGGTCCTGGCGAAACTGGCCGGCTTCGACCAGGGCGGCCAGGTCCTTGTGGGTGGCGCTGAGGATGCGCACGTCCACCGGGATCTCGTGCTGGGCGCCGATGGGACGGATGGCTTTCTCCTGGATGGCGCGCAGCAGCTTGACCTGCATGTGGAGCGGCAGATCGGCGACCTCGTCAGGGACAGGGGTGCGCCTTCCGCCGCCTGGGAAAGGCCCCTCTTGTCGCCGGTGGGCCCGGGTGTTTCCTTTTTTC
>QGUU01000206.1 GCA_003242525.1 Pseudomonadota bacterium
CGGGGATGTCCAGGCGTTCGCCGGACGGCATTTCCTTGTTTAAGCCGCCCCAGACCTGCCGGTGGGCACCTATACTGTGCGAGTTGATGCGCTGGACGCCGATGGCGCGAAGGTCGTGGCTCGGGCCACTGTGCCCTTCGAGCGCGAGCCGGGCGAATCGATGGCCGCTGTCGCGCCGGAACCATCCGAATCCGCCCCTGCACCTGCGGCGCCTGCCCAGGATGAACCCGAGGCCGCGGCACAAGCTGAACCGGCCGAAGGGAAACCTGCCGATGTAGCCGCTGCAAGCCAGGGCGACATCCCCGAGACCGTGTCGCCGAAGCTCGAACAGGCCGATGGCGCGGTCATCATCAGGCGCAGGGACACGCTCTGGCACATTTCGCGCAGGGTCTATGGCCACGGCATCCGCTATACGACCATCTACCTGGCCAATCAGGATCAGATTCGCGATCCGGATCTCATCTGGCCAGGGCAGGTCTTCCGGGTGCCCGGCAAGTCAGAGCAGGGCGAGCCAGCAAACCTGGACGCCTTGGGCGACCAGGCCGCTCCGGTGTCGGCCCGGTAGTACAGGGGAATATTTCCGGAGCGGCCTTGCGCAAATCTGTTCCATCGTATATCGCCGATGCACGATGGAACATGGCGCTATAAGCGAAATCGCCCAATTTGACGAAAGCAGCGTAGCCAGCGGGCTTGCCGCGCTCTCCCATCCGGCGCGGCTGCGGATCCTGCGGCATCTGTCGGCAACGCCGGCCTGCTGTTGTCGCGATGTCGTGGAGCGCCTCGATCTGGCGCAGTCGACCGTTTCGCAGCACCTCAAGGTGTTGGTCGATGCCGGCTTGGTCCGTTTTTCTCCGGACCGGCAACGTTCTCGCTACGAACTCGACCGGCAAGCGCTGAGGAAACTGTCATCGGCGCTTGGCGCGCTGGTGGACGATTGCTGCGCCGGCTGTTGACCGGTGCCAAAAACCACGAGGCAAGACCCAGTGGCAGAAAAAACCGTTTCGGCCGAATCCGGCACGCTCGCCACGCTGCGTAACCTCTGGCCTTACATGTACCCGGCTGACAGGCCGGACCTGCGCTGGCGCGTGACCTGGGCGACCTTGCTTCTGGTCATCGCAAAGCTCGTTCTCGTTGCAGGCCCCTATTTCTTCAAATGGGCGACCGACGCTCTTGCCGGAACCGGCAGGTATGAGCCGCCCCTGCCGGCTGTCCTTTCCGGCGCGATTGCGCTGGTCATTGCCTACAATGTCCTGCGGCTGATGCAATTGGGCTTCAACCAGCTGCGTGACTCGCTTTTTGCCCGTGTCGGCCAGCACGCCGTGCGACAGCTCGCTTATCGCACCTTCGTCCATATGCATGAATTGTCGCTGCGCTTCCATCTCGAGCGGCGCACGGGCGGCCTTTCCCGCATCATTGAGCGCGGCACCAAGGGAATCGAGACGATCGTCCGCTTCATCATGCTCAATACCGCGCCCACGGTGTTGGAATTCGCCCTGACGGCCGGGATATTCGCCTACAATTATGGCTGGAGATATGTCGCGGTCGTGGCCCTGACGGTGGCGGTCTACGTCTGGTTCACGGTCAAGGCGAGCGATTGGCGCATAGCCATCCGTCGCGACATGAACGATAGCGACACCGACGCCAACACGAAGGCAATCGATTCCCTGCTCAACTTCGAAACGGTGAAGTATTTCGGCAATGAGGCCATGGAGGCAGAGCGATTCGACCGCTCCATGGCCCGTTACGAGATCGCTGCTACCCGCATCTGGACCTCGCTGGGTTGGCTCAACTTCGGGCAGGGGGCGATTTTCGGCCTGGGCACCACGATCGTCATGTGCATGTCGGCTTGGGAGGTAATGCAGGGCTCCCAGACGGTAGGCGACTTCGTGTTCATCAACGCCATGCTGATCCAGCTTTCGGTGCCGCTGAACTTCATCGGCTTCATCTATCGCGAGATCCGCCAGGGGCTGACGGACATCGAACAGATGTTCGACCTGCTTGATATCAAGCAGGAGGTTGTGGACAAGCCGGATGCAAAACCGCTCAGGGTCGACGCCGGACGTGTCGAGTTCCGCGACGTGCATTTTGCCTACGATCCGGACCGCCCGATCCTCAAAGGCATTTCCTTCGAGGTTCCCGCCGGCAAGACCGTAGCCATAGTGGGGCCATCCGGAGCCGGCAAATCCACAATTTCCAGGCTCCTGTTCCGTTTCTATGACGTGCAGTCCGGCGCAGTGCTTGTGGACGGGCAGGACGTGCGCGATGTCACGCAGGACAGCTTGCGCGCGGCCATCGGCATGGTGCCGCAGGACACGGTGCTCTTCAACGACACGATTGCCTACAATATCCGATACGGGCGACCCGACGCCAGCGAGAAGGACGTCAGGCGCGCGGCGGAGCTGGCGCAGATCGGCACGTTTATCGAAGGACTGCCGGAGGGCTACAACTCCATGGTGGGCGAGCGTGGGCTGAAGCTTTCGGGCGGGGAGAAGCAGCGTGTTGCGATTGCCCGCACCATCCTCAAGGCGCCGCCGATCCTGATCCTCGACGAGGCGACCTCGGCACTGGACAGCCACACCGAGCAGGAAATCCAGGCGGCGCTCGATCTTGTGAGTCGCGACCGCACCACGATTGTCATCGCCCACCGTCTCTCGACCGTTATTTCCGCAGACGAGATTATCGTGCTGAAGGACGGCCGGATCGCCGAGCGTGGAACCCATGCCGATCTCCTCGCACAGCGCGGTCTCTATGCGTCGATGTGGGATCGCCAGCGCGAGGCAACCGAAGCCGAGGAGCGTCTGCGCGTAGCTAGGGAAGCAGACGAGCTTGGCGTGGTAGTACGCCGCCGCCCGATAGAGGTGACCTGAGACTTGGGACGATGGGACCTGCGGCAAGGCTGGGGCCGACGGCGCAAGCCCGCACCCTGCGCGGACCTGGAGCGGGCGTGGTAACGGATGGTCCCTTTGCCGAAACCAAGGAACATTTGCTGGGCTTTTACGTGGTGGACTGCGCCGACTTCGATTCCGCGGTTGACGTCGCGCGCAAGTTACGCAGCGCCAATCCCACTGCCGTCTATGAATTGCGTCCGATCATGCTTTACGTTCCCGGAGCGCCCCTGTCGCCTTAACGGTTGAAGAGTTGAAGGCGCCTGTTTTGTTGCGTTGCGGCGGAAGGCGGTTTCGGATAGAGAGGCCGCATCCGAAACGGAGCCGGCCCCAGTCTCGATGAACCTTGTCGACACCGTCAGGAATACTTTTGTTCCCATCCATCGCGCCGGCTACCCCTTCATAGCGGGTTTTGCGGCCGTAACGCTTGTTCTGGGCCTCTTTTCCGCGAATCTGTTCTGGATAGGACTGATCCTCACCGCCTGGTGTGCCTACTTCTTCCGCGATCCCGAGCGCGTGACACCGATGGACGACCGGTTGGTCATCAGCCCGGCCGATGGCGTCGTCTCGGCAGTCGGGCCAGCAGTTCCGCCGGGGGAACTCGGCCTTGGCGCCGGCGAGATGACCCGCATATCGGTCTTCATGAACGTCTTTTCATGCCATGTGAACCGGGCTCCCGTGCGGGGACGCATAAGCAGGATCGAGCATCGGGCAGGCAGTTTCCTCAATGCCGAGCTGGACAAGGCGAGCACGCAGAACGAGCGCAATGGCCTGATCATAGACAGTCCGAACGGGCCTGTTGCCGTGGTGCAGGTCGCCGGTCTGGTGGCCCGGCGCATCCTCTGCTGGGTCGAGCCCGGATCGGCGCTTTCCGCCGGCGAGCGTTTTGGATTGATCCGTTTCGGTTCGCGGGTGGACGTTTACCTCCCGGCAGGCGCGGTGCCGCGCGTGGCGGTGGGGCAGACGGCGGTGGGGGGTGAGACGGTCCTGGCTGAATTCGGCGGCGACCATGCTGCGCCGTTGGTTCGGATTTCGTAGGCGATAGATGGGCGCATCCTTCAAGAGGTTCGAGCCTCACGGCCAAGGCGGTCCCCGCATACGCGAGATTCCGCTTCGGCTCATGTTTCCGAACCTGGTCACGATTCTCGCCATCTGCGCCGGGCTTTCGGGGATACGCTTTGCCTTCGAGGACCGGTTCGAAACGGCGACGGTCATGGTGCTTCTGGCCGCCTTTCTCGATGGCGTGGACGGGCGTCTGGCGCGGCTGCTCAAGGCAACGTCCAGGTTCGGCGCGCAGATGGATTCGTTGGCCGACATTGTGAATTTCGGTGTTGCGCCCGCACTGGTTCTCTACGCATTTCTGCTGGATCGCGCCGGCTCGCCAGGCTGGATCGCGGCGCTGCTGTTCGCGATAGCCTGCGGCATGCGACTTGCGCGCTTCAACGTGCTCGATGAGCAAAAGGACCGCCCGGCCTGGCAGAATGAGTATTTTGTCGGCGTTCCGGCTCCGGCGGGCGCCCTGATGGTGATGCTGCCGCTCTACCTGTCTTTCCTCGGACTGGAGCCGACGCTGGAGATCGCCTATGGCGGTGCGGCCTTCACGGTCCTTGTCGCCTTTCTGCTGGTTTCGCGCCTGCCGGTCTATTCCGGCAAGAGCGCAAAGATACCGGGCGACAGAGTACTTCCCGTCATTCTGGGGGTGGTGCTGTTTTTCCTGCTTCTGGTGAGCTACCCTTGGTACACCTTGACGGTATCGGTCTTCGCCTATCTGTGCTTCCTGCCTTTTTCCGTGCGTGCCTATTCCCGGCGCGCAAGGAAAGAAGGCGAGACAATGCTGCCGCCCGATGTTGACGAGGGCACGCCCGGACAGGCCTAGGCCGCCGCACTCGACCCCAGTCGCTCCATCGCTATCTGTCGCGCCGCCATATAGTCGGTCTTGCCGGTCCCCAGTACAGGCATGTCTGTAATCTTCACGATGTCGCCCGGCAGCATGAGCGCGGAGGCCCCACGCTCCTTTCCGTATCTGCGCAGCTGCTCGGCCTCCGCATCGCCGGCTGTGGTCACCAGCACCAGACGCTCGCCGCGCCTTTTGTCGGGCACCGTCACGACGGCATGCCGGGCCTCAGGCCACAGGGCCTCCACCAGCATTTCGACTGCCCCGAGCGACACCATTTCGGCGCCGATCTTGGCAAAACGACTTGCCCTGCCACGTATGGTAATGAAGCCGTCACGGTCTACCGAAACGATGTCGCCCGTGTCGTGCCAGCCGTCCAGCGCTTGCAGTTCCCCAGGCCGATCGACGCTTATCGTACCCATCATCAAGTTTGGGCCGGACAGCAGCAGCCGGCCGCCCTCTGTCACGCCCTGCACCGGTTCCAGCCGGACGCGAACGCCGGGCAGGGGGCGACCCACCGTTCCTTCCTTGTTGTGGATCGAGGTGTTTACGGCGACCACGGGCGCGGCCTCGGTCAGCCCAAAGCCCTCGAGGATCTCCACGCCGAAG
>QGUU01000207.1 GCA_003242525.1 Pseudomonadota bacterium
TCCATTGGGGATATCTGGTTCGGTCCCACAAATTCATTGTTTTTCTGGCAAAAGACGACATCGGAGCCTCTGCACCGGTTGCTTGCCGTGCAGAAAAACCTTGCCCATGACCAGCCATGCTGTCCCCTCGTAGCTCCGCCGCAAGGGAAAATAGCCAAACAGCCGCCCGATCCGAAGGTAAAATTGCAAGATGTTCCGTTTACCTTGCGTTAACCTTAACAAATTCTTAATGACGAAGAGGAGCCCAAGACTGCCCGGGAGTCGCCGGGGAGAGGGCCGGATTCAGTGGGAAGCTTGCTTGGAAGCCGGCTGCAGATCCGCCGCGAAGGGCCAGGTGACAGTCGACATCGTCTCTATGCCCGAGGCGCTCAGGGCTGAGCCAAAAAGGAATCCCTGCACCAGGTCAGGCTTGATCTCCCGGGCAAGGATCTTCAACTGTTCGAAGGTTTCCACGCCCTCGACCGTGACCGAGAGGCCGAGCGACCGCGACAGGTTGACGACACCTCTCAGCAGTTCCAGAGAGCGCGGGCTCTGTGTCACGTCGTTCAGGAACGAACGGTCGATCTTCACCTTGTCCAGAGGCAGTTTGTGCAGGTAGCTGAGGCTGGAATAACCTGTGCCGAAATCGTCCAGCGCTATGCGCACACCCAGTTCCCTCAGCTTCTCGACCAGCTCGCCCGTTGCGGACTTATCGTCGAGCAGTGCCGTTTCCGTAACTTCAATCTCGAGGCGATGCGGCTCAAGCGATGAGGCAGCGAGGGCAGCCCGCACCTTGTCCACCACCTCGTCGTTACGGAAATCCTTGGCCGAAAGGTTCACGGAGACCGCGATGGATTCGGGCCATTTGGCGCATTCCCGGCATGCCTCTTCCAGGACGAAGGCGCTGATTTCGGCGATGATTCCCATTTCCTCCGCGAGGGGAATGAATACTGCCGGGGAGACGGGGCCCAGATCCGGGTGATCCCAGCGGCAGAGAGCCTCGCAGCTTGCGATTCTCATCGTCTCCATCGCCACGATGGGCTGATAGACCACCCGCAGCGCCTTTGCCTCGACGGCAGTACGCAGATCGGCCTTCATGAGCTGGCGGTTGCGGAATGCCGCGTCCATGGCCGCCTCGAACAGCCGCCAGCCACTCTTGCCTAATTCCTTGGCCTTGTAGAGGGCAAGGTCCGCCTTGACGACCATCTCGTCTACATCGGTTTCCGATACGCAGCATAACACTGCGCCTGCGCTGGCCTGTATTCTAAGAGCATGGCCCGCAACATCGACCTCACCCTCCAGCGTCGCGAAGACGCCGTCGAGAAGGGAGCTCATGTGGCATTCGTCCTCGACGCGGTCGAAATAGATCATGAATTCGTCACCGCCAAAGCGGCTGACATACACACCTTCGCCGGAAAAGGCGGTGAGCCGCTCGGCCACGGCATAGAGCAACCCATCGCCGACCGGATGGCCGAGCGTGTCATTGACAGTCTTGAAATCGTCGAGATCGATGACAGCGAGTGCGCAAAGGCGGCTTCGGTCGCCGGTGACCATCGCCTCGGCGACCAGTTCATGGAAATAGGCGCGATTAATCAGCCCGGTCAGGTTGTCGTAGCGCGCCATCGTGCGGATCTTCTCTTCCGCCTCGACCCGCACGGTGACGTCCTCGAATGTGATGACGCCGAGTTCCTGATCGCCTTCGCGAGCGGAAAATTCGTAATGCTGCCCGTTCGAGAAGGATACGAGCACCTTCCGGTCGCGACCCTCGCGGAGCGCCCTGGTAAGCTGCGCTTCGACATAGCGGCGGTCTTTTGGCGTCAGCATGCGGCCGGCAACGCCGCGCATCAACAGCGAATGAACCGAACGGCCAAGCAGCGCGTCGGGCGAGCGCAGCGACATCAGGCGTGCGGCCTCCGCATTGGCGACGATCACCTTGCCGTCGGAATCGAGCATGACCAGGCCGTGCGACATGGTGTTGAGGGCGCGGTTGAAGCGTTGTGCGAGGCTGGCCGAAATCTTGCGTTGCGAGATGGCGTTGAAGAGCACCGTTCGCACGTGGCTCGCCATGCGGGTGATGATGAAGATGAACGGGACGACATAGAAGCCCAACACCACGTTGCTGATGTCGCCCTTCAGCATGAGACCGATCGCGATCGGCAGCATCACCGAAACCGCCTGTACCGCAACCATGGTCCTGGAACCGTAGTTGCGCCCTACGATGGTGACGGTAGAGCCCATGATAACGGCAATAGCCGCGCTCTCGCCGAACACATCCGGCTTCAGGTAGATGCTGACAAAGCCGAACAGGCCCATTGAGAAGGCCTGCAGGAAGCCGCCAAAAAGGTAGTAGCGTTCCCATCTCTTGGCGTGTTCGACCGTGGAGAAATTTCCGCAGCGCTGGCCCTTCAGGATGCCGTAGTAGCGGTAGAGGCCGGCGGCAAACATGGCGGCCGCGAGGTAGAGATAGACGGGCTCGCCCGATGTAAAATAGACCAGAACGCCTATGAGGCCGTGACAGATAGCACCGATCAGCAGAATTCCGGGATCGTTGAACAACGACCGCACGAAACCTGCGTAAACGTCTCCGGCGATGTCGTCCTTGCTGTTTTGATGCATATTGTGCGGGCCGCGACAAGCCCTTTTCATGCCATAATCCCCTTAAGAAAGGCTTAGAAGAAGCATTTCAGGGTGCGAGGCGATGTAGAGGGAAGGTTTTTGGGCGAAAGGAAAGTACAGGCAGCCGGCATCCGACCTATTCGGCGGCGCGCAGCGTCGGCTCCGCAGGGTGGTCGGCGAGCCGCCTGAGCAGCCGCTCGCGCTCCGAAGCCGCCTTTTCCATCGCTGCCAGCCGCACATGGCCATAGCCCCGGACAAGCGCCGGCACCGAGGCAAGGGCTGCCGCGGCTTCGATCCGGCCAGGCGCCAGGGCGCGCTCGATCGAATCGAGATCGCTTTCGTACTGCGCCAGAAGCTCCCGTTCGCGGCGCCGTTCGGCGGTATGCCCGAAGGGGTCCAAAATGGTGCCACGCAGGCCCCTGAGCGCCGCCAGCAGGCGCAAGGCCGTCATCATCCATGGGCCGAAGCTGGCCTTCTTTGCCCGACCGTCCGGATCCCGCCGGCCAAGAATGGGCGGCGCCATATGGAACTCCAGCCGCTTCCAGCTCTGGAACTGCCTGGCAAGATCCCGCTCGAAACTGCCGTCGGTATAGAGGCGAGCCACCTCATATTCGTCCTTGTGTGCCATCAACCGGAACAGGTTCCTCGCCGCTGCTTCGGCTACCGTGGTCGACCCCGGCACGGCTTTCGCTTCTGCGGCGCGCAGGCGTGCGATGCGGTCGGCGTAGCGGCTGGCATAGGCCGCGTTCTGGTAGCGGGTCAGGAACTCCACGCGGCGAGCGACGATCTCGTCCAGCGTCTCGGCGCGCGGTGTCGGCGCCTCCCCCGCCTGGGCCACGATAGAACGGACGAAGTCGGGCTGGTGCGCAGCGCGGCGACCCCAGCGGAATGCCGCCACATTCATGGCCACCGCCTGGCCGTTCAGCTCGATGGCCCTTTCGACCGCAGCGGCCGAAACCGGTAGACCGCCATGCTGGTAGGCAAGGCCAAGCAGAAACATGTTGGCGCCAAGCGAATTGCCGAACAGTACGGAAGCGGCGCGCGTGGCGTCGAAGAAATGCGATTTCTCCTTGCCGGCAGCGCGCAGGATCGCCTTCTTGAGCCTTTCAATCGGCAGCGTGAAATCGGCGGAGCGGGCAAAATCGCCCGGCATCACTTCAGCGGTGTTGGCGAGGAAGAGAGTATGGCCTTCGCGAACCGCACTCAGCACCTTGCCGGCGCCGGACACGACGAGATCGCAACCGAGAACGAGGTCCGCCTTGCCTGCCGAGACGCGGATGGCGTGGATGTCGCCCGGCGTGGGCGCGATGCGGATGTGGCTGAACACCGCCCCGCCCTTTTGGGCCAACCCGGCCATGTCGATCATGCCGCAGCCCTTGCCCTCGAGATGCGCCGCCATGCCGAGGATGGCGCCCACCGTGACCACGCCGGTGCCGCCGACACCATCAATGATCGCCGACCATCCATCGCGGCCCAGGGAAAAGAGCTGCGGATCAGGCACCCCCTCCAGCGGATCGGAGGCTCCTGCCACGCCTACGGCCTTCCTGATCCGGGCGCCGTGCACGGTGACGAAGGAAGGACAGAAGCCATCAAGGCATGAAAAATCCTTGTTGCAGGAAGACTGGTCAATGCGCCGCTTGCGCCCGAACTCGGTCTCGACCGGCTGAATGGACACGCAGTTGGACTGAACCCCGCAATCGCCGCAGCCTTCGCATACCAGTTCGTTGATGAAGACTCGCCTGTCCGGATCCGGATATTGGCCACGCTTGCGGCGGCGGCGCTTTTCCGCTGCGCAGGTCTGGTCGTAGAGCAGCACCGAAACGCCCTTGACCTCGCGCAATTCGCGCTGGACGCGATCCAGTTCCTGGCGGTGATGTATGGTCACGCCGGGGGGAAAGATGACCCGGCCGGCATATTTGCCCGGCTCATCGGTGACCACGGCAATGCGTTCCACGCCCTCGGCCCGGATCTGGCGCGCAATGGCATCCACCGTAAGGTCGCCCTCATGCGGCTGCCCGCCGGTCATGGCGACGGCATCGTTGTAGAGGATCTTGTAGGTGATGTTGACCCCGCTCGCGAGCGCAAAGCGGATGGCAAGCGAACCTGAGTGATTATACGTCCCGTCGCCCAGATTCTGGAAGAGGTGCTCGCGCTTGGAGAATGGGGCTTGCCCGATCCATTGCGCACCCTCCCCACCCATGGCCGTAAAGCCGACGGTGGAACGGTCCATCCAAAGGGCCATGAAATGACAGCCGATGCCGGCGGCGGCCAGGGAGCCCTCCGGCACCCTGGTGGAGGAATTGTGCGGGCAGCCGGAACAGAAATAGGGCGGGCGCACGCCAATATCCTGGGTCTGGGCCAGCATCTCCTGAAACTGGCGCAGCCTTGACACGCGCGCGGCAATCTCCTCGGAGGGCCCGATGGTGCTGAGGATTCGCTCACCCAGCGCGATGGCTATGTCGTTCGGATCAAGCGCCCCCTTGGCGGGAAACAGCCAGTTGCCGCGCTCGTCCTTCTTGCCCACGATCACCGGTTGGATGGCGCTGCCGTAAAGATTCTCGCGGAGCTGGGATTCGATCAGCGAGCGCTTCTCCTCTACCACAACGACCGTGTGAAGGCCGCGGGCAAAGTCGACGACGTGCTCGGAATCAAGCGGCCACGGACAGCCGACCTTCATCAGGCGCACGCCAAGGCGATTGGCTGCTGCCTCGTCAATGCCAAGGTCATCCAGGGCCTGACGGACGTCGAGGTAGCTCTTGCCTACGGTGACAATGCCGAGCCTGGCGTTC